>CALXAD010000003.1 GCA_944386195.1 uncultured Clostridia bacterium | reverse complement strand
AACACTCCTTTCTAGCGTACAAAACAATTATATCATCTCTACGCTTTCGTGTCCAAAATCTATCTTAACACCACTCTCTTTATTTTTCCTATATCTACTTTTCCTTCTCTTACCTCATAATTAAATGTATTATATACTTTGCTACAATGCCATTTTATCTCTCTTATTATTTTTTCTTGCGTTCCATTTATTGTTATATCAAATGTAAATGTTAGTTTCAAATCTTCACCTCCATTCGCTTTTCTTATTTATATCATACAGAACAAATTTTCGCAAGTGTTTTTAATAAAATTTAATTTTTTATTTAGTTTTAAAACAAATTGTTTTACTTTTCTATTATATAAAAAACACAAAAATGAGACAGAAAGGGACGGAGCCCTTTTTGTCTCATTTTTATTTAATGTATAAATTTTTTACTTTTCATCCTCGATTTTCTAAGACAATTTATTTTATAAAGTCATTAATATTCTAATTGAAACCACCATATTGCTTCTTAAAAATAAATAATTTTATACTTTCAATATCTCCTCAATATAAAATTATCACTCCATATTGGTTCAGTTTGTTCTGGTCATATTTTCAATTTATTAATTGTTGTTTCAGGATTTAACCCAATCATAGGTTGCACTTCACCACGATATTCTTGTGTATTATAATATAATCCATAAAAACCATTTAAAAATTTCATATTCTATTT
Source organism: uncultured Clostridia bacterium (assembly GCA_944386195.1). GTDB lineage: Bacteria > Bacillota > Clostridia > TANB77 > CAG-508 > CAG-269. The sequence continues at coordinate 82,993 of CALXAD010000003.1, read as the reverse complement.
TTATGGTAATAGTTTTTTACTATTTTAAATATATAATTGGTCTAAAAGAAAATCCCATAACAGAATGTCCGATATAATCAAATGAACGATAGCTAGAAAAATTTAAATTTGATTCATAAAAACCGCCTCTACTTACACAGGGATTATTTTGTATATCAGAAGTTTCAGTTGACATTTCCCAGCAATTACTTGCCATATCAAATATATTACACTCTTCATCTTTTAATTCTTCATTATTAGTTCCTTTTGCCGCTAAAGTATTATTTAAACTTTTTTGTAAAGAATATTCTTTATTATCTGAACATGTTTGTATAAATAATATCGCCGTATCCCAAGCGTAACTATTTATTAAATCACTTTCAAAACTACTATTGTCATACATTTTTCTACTTAATTCTGCTGCTTGTAATTGTGTTACAAAATTATATACAAAATCATTTGGTTTTTCACTTACCTGTGTTAGCCTATCTTCTTTATTACTTCTTTCCGCATTTGTTCTTGCTTCATATCTTCCTATGTAATAGCCACCATTATCTATTGCACTTTTTCTAAATCCTTCTTCATTACTTTCTATATTTTCTTTTGCTGTTGCATTTCCATTTCCTATATTTACTTCCCTATAAGCATTAGATATTGTATTTTCACCTTGATCAATTGGTCTTTCAAGTAATGTTTCTCCTTTTTCATCAAATATATATCTACTTAAAATTATATCAAATGTTGTTCCATCTTTCTTTTTTATTCCTGTTCCCACCGGTATCCACACAAATTGACTTCCTTTTGTCTCTCCATGACTTACATCTTCTATTACTATTCCACTTTCCACATTATCTTGTGGATTTACTACTTTAAATCCTGCAGGTACTTTTACTTTATTCCCCAAACTATCTATAAACTCTGTGTTTACTCCACTATAGCTATTCAAATAACTTTCATAACTAGCTAATGTATTTTCTTCATCTGCTTGTGCCTGTTCTGTTCTATTTTTTGCATTCTGTGCTTGTGTTAGAATTCCATTTTCACCTGTTAACATAGCAATTGATACACCTGCAAGGATTAGAAGTACAATAATAGTAATAACAAGTGCTATAAGTGTAATTCCCTTCGTTTGTTTTTTAATTTCTTTCATTTGTTAATCAATCCTTTCTTTTTTATTTTTTTGCATGAAAAAAGACAGCAACAAAACCTATTGATTTATAGGTTTGCTACTGTCTAATGTAAAAATGCTATTGCTAAATAAACTATACTTTATTTCACTAAAGTGTAGCTCCCTCCCTCTCTCTTTTTAGAGTACCAAGGGTTTTAGCATTTAGCATAATTACATTCACCTCTCTTTTCATTTGTAACATATTATATATTAATTTTTCCACTATTACAATTACATTTATATTACAATTTCTTTACGTATAAAAGAATAAGTAAGTTTTTAGATTAAGCAATTTAGCGTAGGGAATTGAAAGGGTATCTAAATTGCTGGTAAGCGTAGCTTAAATCTAAAAACTTACTCAAGTTCCCTAACTTTCCCTTAAGCTCTTGGATGAGCCTTTTTATAAATATCTTTTAATCCTCCATCTTGGAATTGCATATAAACTTGTGTTGAAGAAATATCAGAATGACCAAGCATCACTTGAATAGCCTTTAAATCAGCACCATTTTGTAAAAGATGAGTTGCAAATGAATGTCTTAAAACATGTGGTGTTATATCCTTAGAAATATGAGCTTGTTCTTTATAATATTTAATAATCTTCCAAAAACCTTGTCTTGTTAATCTTTTTCCATTAACATTAACAAATAAAGCTTTTTCATTTTCATCTTTTATTAATACATCTCTTGCATCTTCCACATATTCTTTTAATGCTTTTAATGCCATTGTTCCTAATGGTACTGTTCTTTGTTTATTTTTATTTCTACAAACAGCATAACCTTCTTTTAAATTTACATCATCAATATCTAATGATATTATTTCTGTAACTCTCATTCCTGTAGCATATGCGAATTCTAACATTGCTTTATCACGAGTACCTTTTAAATCAACATCTTTAGGTTGGTCTAATAATAATTCGACTTCTTTAGAAGTTAATACACTTGGAACCCTTTTTTCTATTTTAGGTGCTTTTATATTAGATGTTGGATTATTTTTTACCTTTTTTCTTTTTTGTGCAAATTGATAGAAAGACCTTATTGAAGCAATACATCTAGAAATACTTGATGCTTTTCTACCTTCATCTTGTAATTCTTTAATATATAAATTCATATCCTCTTCATGTACCCTATTATATGGAATTCCATAAGATTCCAAAAATCTTTTAAATTGTTTTAAATCTCTTTTATATGCTTGTAATGTATTATCAGATAATTTCTTTTCATTCTCTAAAAATTCAAAAAATAATTTTAATTGTTTCTCCATTTCTTCCCTACCTCTAATCTGTATTTAAAATAATATATTTACATAAACTATATATGTTATATCAAACAATTTGTAAATTGTAAATATCTTTTTTCATTTTTTTATAAATTAATTAAAAATATTTAATCAATAATTTTAAAAGATTAGTAGAAATAAATACTTCTATTAAAGAAGCAAATATCATAACACATAACATTATTAAAGAAAAAACTGTATGCCTTACTATTTCTAGTTTTATATTTTCTTTTCTATTATCTTTTACTATTGATTTATAAAGTTTAAATCCACTTACTGCTATTGCAAGTATTGCCGGTATTATTAACAAACTCGGTAATAATAGATTTATTAAAACAAATAACAAACCTTTTGAAATTCCCATTATGGCAACACAAACAGATATTGTATATCCAAAGCAAAATCCTCTATAAAAAACAATCCCAAATACTACAGGTATTCCAATTACAGTTGTTCCAAAGAACCATAAAATCATAGCAAAAAATACGTTTTGAATAGCACTTGTTTTCAATAAACTAATATTGTCTAAGCTTTCTATTGATTTCATTTTCTCTATAAAATTATTTAAATAATCTGTTACTTCTGTTTCTTGTGATTCATTTATATTATTTACAAATAATACCCCTAAAAATATCCCTATTATAAATAATAAGGTTACTATTATATATTCTTTTTTATTATTTAATATATGTTTCTTTATAATTTCTTTTAAGTTCTTCATAAAAAATTCTCCTTATCTTTTATACATAATGTGTATTCGATAAAGAGACTTTTAGAACTTTTATTTATTGTTTTTTACAGAAACTTTCCCATAGTTTCCTCCACCACCAGAATGTACTTCACAATTTCCATTTTTTGCATTCTCTATATTTGTTGCAACTTTTTCACCGACTACTGCTTCTATATCATCTTTAGATAATTTATGTAATATATTCATTTCTGTATCAAATGTATCTAATAATTTTTTTATTGTTTTTCCACCTACTCCTGGTATAAAACCTAATGGTATTTGATATATATATGGTGGTCTATTTGCTGGACTTTTAGTTTCTTTTTTATCTTTTATCAATTCTATCCTATCAAAAACTCCAAACGTTACATTTTTTCCACCACAATATGGGCATGTTTCAACAGGTATTTTTGTTTCTATTGATTTTTGACAATCATCACAATATGTTCTATGGTATTTTCCAAGTTTTGGGTCTAATCCATAGTTTGCTAGAATCTTTCTTCCATCTTCATTTTTTAAAGCTTTTACAACTTCTTTATAAGAAATATCTTCAACTTGCATTTTATTATATTCTCTTGCAATTTTAGGTAATGAATGTGCATCTGAATTTGTTACAAACGTACGTGTTTCTAATTCTGATATTTCATCTGCTAAAAATGTATCTGAACTTAATCCTAATTCTACTGCAAATATTTTATCAAATTTTTCTTTAAAAACATATTCTAATCTATCAGTACAATTTCCATAATAACTTTTATGTGGTGTAAATACATGTGCTGGAATTAATATTCCATTATATTTTTCTACTATATCTATTAAATCATAACCTGATAAATCTGTTCTTTGTGTACTTAATGTTATATTTTTTAAGTGTTTACTTAATTCATTTGAAAATCCTTTTATATCACTTAAATGTGGAAAATAGCATAAATTATGGGCTGCTCCTGATTTTCCATTTCTTCCTTTTTCTGAAGTTTCTACTTCACTTCCTAAAATTATACATACTTTATCTTTATAAATTATTCCACCATCTTCTAACTCATATGCTTCACCTGTTTTTAAGAAATCTTCTATATCTTCTATTACATATGGTGATGCACAATCTATTATTCCTACAATATTTATTCCTTTTCTTTCAGCACATTCTTTTGCTATATTTTCAAAATTTAGTGACCTTGCTGCCGTTATTTTTATTGGTTTTCCATTCTTACTTCTTCCTATGTGTACATGTAAATCTGCAAATACTTCATACATTTAATTATTTTCTACTCCTTCTTTTAATTTTTCATCTGCTACATGACTCATTATTTTTTTAGCTGTTTCTTCACTAAATAATGGTCTATTCGGGTCATCTACTTTATTAAACATTTCTTTTGATTCTTTTTCCATTTCTTTTTCTATCATTTTATCAACTTTTGGTTCATAACTATATACTACTTCTTTTATAAAACTTACTATATCTTTACTTTCATTATGTATTTTTACTAATCTTTTTATAGCAGACATATCTACCAATTCACTCATATCTACTTTTTGCATAAAATTAACAAATTGCATAAAAGTTTCTAAATATCTATTATATTCATCTTTTAAGTTTCTATATTCTAATAATACAAGTGCTTCATCTGGCTTAAATCCTATTCTTTCTGGTCTATCTAAAAGCATTCCTCCAAACTGGTCTACTAATTCTAATATATCACTTTCTCTTTCTCTTGGATTACTATTACTATATCTGTTTACCTCTTCACATATTTTACAAAATCTTTTATTAAATCCTATTGTTGATAAATATTCTGCACCCTTTTTAGCATATGTATGAATACTTTCTATATCTTGTGCATTATCAACTTTTTTTATATTACATAAAAGACTTGCTGTTAAAACTAAATTTTTATCTACTTCTATTTTTGAATAATTCAAAAACATTCTTGCAAGTTCTGTTTTAAATATAACAGATTTATCAAAAAATATTCTTGTTTTTTTAGCTAGATAATACACTATTTCCATTTTAGAAGCTAAATCTTTTTCTTCTAAAATATAATCTGCAAAAGTTTCCATACTACTCCTCCTATGTTAAGTTTTCTTCTGTTCGTTATACTACAATTTTATTATACTTAAAATGACAAATTTTTTCAATATTTTTCTATTATATGTAACATAAATGTAATAATTTCTACAATTCTTTAATTGCATTTCTTGCTAATTCATCACATCTATTATTTAATTCATTATCACTATGTCCTTTTACTTTAAAGAATTTCACTTTATGTTTTTTAGTTAATTCATATAATTCTTCCCATATTTCCTTATTTTTTACGGGCTCTTTTGATGCTGTTTTCCAATTATTCTTTTGCCAATTATATATCCAACCTTGATTAAAGCAATTTACAACATATGCACTATCACTATATAAATCAACTTCACAAGGATGTTTTAGCTGTTTTAACGCTTCTATTACCGCCGTTAATTCCATTATATTATTTGTTGTATTTTTACTTCCACCTGATATTTCCTTTCTATTTTCTTTATAAAGTAATACTGCTCCCCATCCTCCAGGTCCTGGATTTCCTGAACATGCTCCATCTGTATATATTACTATTTTATCCATATTATTACCCCTCATTGTTTTTTTTCTCATTTTATGGTAATATTATAACAGTAAATATAAAATTATACAAGAAAGGATTTTATTATGGGAAAAGTTTTAGGTATTATAAGTGAATATAATCCATTTCATAATGGTCACCTTTATCACCTAGAGCAATCTAAAAAAATTACTGGTGCTAATTATACTATTGCTATTATGAGTGGTAATTTTACTCAAAGAGGTAGTACATCTATTATTGATAAATGGTCTAAAGCTGAAATAGCTCTTAATTGTGGTATTGACCTTGTTATTGAGCTTCCTTTACTATACTCAATTTCAAGTGCTGAAAATTTTGCTGATGGTGCAATTAAGATTTTAGATTCTCTAAAAATTGTAGATTACCTATCTTTTGGTGCTGAAACTTCTGAAATTGATAATTTAGATAAAATTGCAAATGTTTTATATAAAGAACCTAAAGCTTATAAAGATTTACTTACTACAGAAATAAAAAAAGGTCTTTCTTTTCCTAAAGCTCGTGAGAATGCTTTAATGACATATTTGCCAGATTCCAATAATTATGAAAATATTCTTTCTTCTCCTAATAATATTTTAGGAATAGAATATTTAAAAGCTTTAAAAAGACATAAATCAAATATTAGACCTATTTCAGTTGCAAGATTTGAAACTGGTTATAATGATTTAAATTATTCTGGTAATATTGCTAGTGCAACTGCAATACGTAATATTGTAAAAAATGGAGGTTTTGATATTATAAGAAGATTACTTCCTTCTCCAAGTTATAATATTTTAATGGATAATATTAAACAAGGACATATTGTTACTGATTTATCTGCTTTTGAAAAACAAATTATTTATAATTTAAGAAAAATGGATGTAAAAGAAATTTCTGACCTTCCTGATGTAACTGAAGGCTTAGAATTTGCTATTAAAAAAGCTGCAAATGCTTGTAATACTCTTCATGAATTCTTTACACTTATAAAATCAAAAAGATATACAGCAACTCGTATACAAAGAATTCTTTTATATGCTTTACTTGGAATTACAAAAAAAGATATGGCTTTATCAAAAAAAATTAATCCTTATATTAGAGTTTTAGGTTTGAACAATAGAGGTAAATTTTTAATTTCTGAAATTGCTAAATCTAATCCTAAACTTGAAATTATTACTTCTGTTAAACGTTTTTATGAAAATTCTAATAATAAAAACTTGAATTTATTACTTGATAAAGATATATGGGCTACTAATGTTTATACAATTGCATATGATTTTGATTCTTGTAATAATCTTGATTTTACAAAAAAACTTGTAATAACTTAAATAAAGATTACTAAAAATTATTATTTAGTAATCTTTTTATCTTTCTACATCTTCTATTTCTTTATTTTTAAATATATCATTTGCTGGATGAAATTTTTTTATATCAAAATAAAAAAACAATTCTTCTATTTTATGATTATTTCCTTTTATTCCTCTAATTCCTGTTTCAAATATGTCCGTACTTTTAGAAAACACATAATATTTTCCTATATTAAAATCATTTTTATCATAATCTAGTAATATTTTTTCATTTATTGGGTCTACCAAAATCCATTTTCCATTTATATAGCATTCACAAAAATGATGTCCCTCTGTAACTGTTTCTTTTCCTTCTTGTAATCTTTGTACATATATTTTCTTTACTGTTTGTACATGTATTGTAGGAATTTGTTTTTCTCTTGCTATTGTTTCAAATAGTAATGCAAAATCACTACATCCTGTATATCCATTTTCTAATATTTCTATTGCTGTCCTATTAAATTTTAATTTTTCTCTATCTTTTTTTGAATGACCAAAATAATCTTTTATCCAAAATATAATTCCAATTATTGAATTTACTGAATTATTATCTCCATAAATGCTTTTTGCTATTTTACTTATTTTCTCATTTGACTTTGTTTGTTCTCCTTCTTTCATAAATTCTTTTTCATCTAAATTTTTATAATCAATATTTTCAAAAAATCCTTTAAACATAATATTCACCTAAATATATAATATTTAAAAACCCCTCTTTCGAGGGGAAAAATAATTTTTATTTGTTTAGTTATTATCTTTTGAATTTGAGCAAAGGCATTGTCCAAATGTCATAATCTGATATGCAACAAAGAAATCTACACCAAAAAGTTTTGTAGCTCCCCAAGTTGCAAATAGAATTATTGCTATAGTTAGCATATACATACCAACTATAAGCAATGGAAATACTATCCGCTCTCCTGTTCCTTTACTAGCATAAATGCTGATAAAAATATAAACAATTACAATTAGGCATGATGCAAATATATGGATACATATAAAAGCCATTCCTTGCTCAGCAAATCCTAGTTCTTCCATAAGGAAACTTAATCCAAAAACAACAAACCAAACAAAAAATTTTAATATCATTTTGGCTCCTCTTTCATCTTTTTTGTTGTTTACTTGTTATAATGTTTAGCTAAAAAGCAAGAGGATTTTTCCTCCACTAATTAGTGAATAGGAAATATAATAAATTTCCGTTTTCAATTATATCATATTTAACTATAAAAATCAAAAAAAGATACAAGTTAATGTATCTTTTTGGTGGGCAGAACAATCGTACAAGCCCGCTAATCGTTGATTTCAAAACATTTTTTTACTTTACTTGTGCAATATCTGTGCATATGAAATACCACCATATAATGTTATATATTGTCATAAAATTACAAATAATTACAAATATATCAAAAAAATATATTTTTTACTTTTAAGGAATTAATTCTATGGTAGTCGATTTTACTATATCATTTTCATTGAAGAATATTCTAAATTCACATGAATATTGATAATCAAAAAAAATAGTTTTAGTCCCCCAAAACAATCCTGTATCCATTTTTCCACCATAATAGATATAAATATTTCCGTCTTTATCATTATAACTTTCTTCTGGTTTTCCTAAAATTTCTTCAATTTCTTTTTTTGATAACCCTATAAGAGTTTGATTATCACTAATTTCTTGCATTTTTTTACATAATTCATCAGGTCTTTCTTCTTTTAAAAAATAGTCAAAAATATGATTTAGAAAATAGCCAATACATAAAAAAATACTTGTAATTATTATAGCAATACTTATAGCTTTTAATTTTTCTTTCATAAAAAAATCTCCCTATATACAAATTACTGTATTTTTCTACAATTATATAAGAAAAGATAAATAATTTCAACTTATTTTTTATATAAAAAAAGTCGCTAGTTTTTAATTCTATCGACTCTTTTAATATTATAATAACTATATTACAGTTTTATTCCATATATTCATATTGTGATAAATCTGGTTTTGCAACATCTTCGTCTGTTACTTCTCCAAATTCATATTCTATACTTCTAATTTGTTTATTGTCTTGAAAAACTGCCAATAAAAGCCCTGTTTCTTTTTCAATATATTCCTCATGTCCTTCTGCTTTGATTGTATAACAATCTTTTCCATCATATTTATCTGTTCCTATCCACACAATAGGTGTAATTGCCATTAATATCCTTGTACTATTATTATTTGTATCTAAACTAGATGGTTGTAAATCTGATATAAATCCCCCTTTATCCTCTGTATATTTTTTTACAGAATTTTCAAAAAACACATATGCTTCTCCTGTGCTTGTATCTCTCCAAAATGTTAAGTTTCCATCGCCATTTTTTTGTCTGGTGTTTACCTTCCATATTGTTCCTTTTCTATATACATTCATTATTGTATCTTCTGAATCTGAATAATAGTACCAATTATCTTCAAGGGTTGTTGTATTGTAGCTTTCTTGCATATTATACAATATTTTCCACCTAATTCCTATGATTAATATTAGTATCATTACAATTGCAAACACTAATAATATAAATCTCTTAAGTGTTATTCCCTTTTTATATTTTTTATCCTCTAATTTTTTATATTTTGAACTATCTTGAATTTCTTTTTCTTCCATTTTATCCTCCTCTTTAGTTAAAAATTTATTATTAATTTTCTTATATCACATTGAGTATTTTTGAGCTTATTATTTTCCTTTATTAATTACTATTTTTATTAACATTATAGTATCTTAAATAAGAGTAATTGTCAATAACTACTCTTTCAAAACTATAGCCTTTAATAAAATTCTATTTTTCATTTTTTAAAGATTCTAATATTATTTTAATACCATCACAGAATCCGTTTTTGTAAAATTTTTCATTATCATAAGCAATTAAAGAGTTTTGCCTTTTCATATAACCTTCTAATCTTTCTAAAATAAATTCTCTAGTATTATTAAAATGAGGTGGTAAATTCTTAATAGATACTAATAAATCTTCATACGTTATAGGTAAATTTTTGGTTATTTTTTTTATATTTTCATTATCAATTTCTGTATGCTGATATAAACTATCTTCTCTTTCTCTATAAATTGCATCTAGTAATGAATTATCTATAAAATCTGTTATTTCTACTTTTTTATTCATATTATACCTTCTTTCTTTTATCATGGCTCTCATAATATATTAACATGGATTCCATGATAATATCAATAAAATATTGAAAAAAATTATAAAAAGGTGGAATTTGTATGAATAAATATAAAAATAAAAGTAATATTTCTGGAAAAGTTATTCATGATAGCAGAATTAAACATAATTTATCACTTGAAAAATTATCTAATAAACTTGAATTATTAGGTGTAACTTTATATCCAAATGATATTTATTTAATAGAAAAAGAACAAAGAATTGTAAAAGATTTTGAATTAATGGCGATATGTAAAATACTTGACATTGATGCCAGAAAGATAAAAGAAGAATTATAATTATATTTCAAATTCTACCTTTACAACTCGAGCAATTTCCTCAATGATAGTTTTATTTGTAAAATAGTATTGGTCGTATTCAAAGCCAAAAACTTTTTCAAAATTTTTTTTGGCTTTTTCTTCTATTCTACTATTTAAAGCATAAGATATATCATTTTTCACTTGTTTTGGGGTAATATTGCTATAATAATTAGAAATACTATTATAAATGTCTTTTGCTTTTATAATGTCATTATCAGTAGTAACTAATATTTGAACAGCTTTATTAATATACTTTGTACCTCGATGACTAGTATTTAATCCTATATCGCGAAGGATATTAAATATAGTTATAATCTGTTTAGGTTTAATTGCTATATTAATTTTAGTTTGCATTTATATTCCCCCTAAAATGAATATTGATACAATACTAATATAGCAAATTTATGTCAACTATTCAAAAATAATAAATCTGCACTATATGCAGTAAAAAATGCACATTATGCAAATTTATTGTTGTAAACTACTAGTTAAATACTAATCTTTAATATAATTTTATAAAAATATACTATATTTCATAAAATAATGCACTTATTGCAGATTTCATAAAAAAACACGGGAGAATACGCTTAACCCCGTGTTTTTTACTTTAAGTCTTAATCCTTAAAGTATTCATTAATCTAACTATTACGACTAGATTAGATTAACTAATTTAATTATACAATAAATTTATCTAATTTTCAATAATTTTACATAAGAATTGGGGGTAACTGTTCCCCCAATAGCCGAATGGCTATTTTGTAAAATACATGGACTTATCCACCAGGGCTTCCGTCCACCTAAACACATTAAATGTTTCATAGCGTATTCTCCCGTCTATATAAATTCTTTTAGTAAAAATTCAATGATAATACGAGAAAATAAGCTATTAACTTAAATCTTGTATATAATAGTCTGGACAGTCGTAATGCCCAGATTCAATCATTGAACAGCAAGCATTACGCCTGTGGAATAGACTAATTAATTAAGATTTTAGCCATTCTTTTTACTATAAAGTTATATTAATTATACCATATTTTTATGTCAAATTCAATGTAACCCTTTAATTGCAATGATTGTAAAGATTTGAAAGTTGAAAATAATGTAAAAAAATGGTATAATTATAAGTGTAATATGTATTTTATTAAAGGAAGTGGTTTTATGGCTGAATTTAATAAAACAGATTTTGGGGAGAGATTAAAGAAATATAGAAAAGATAAAGGGTTAAGCCAAGAAAATTTAGCAAAAGTTATTGGTAAAAATGCAACTACTATTGGTAGATTTGAAAATGGTCAATTAATTCCTAACGCAGAACAAATATTTTTAATGTGTAATGAACTAGAAATTGACGAACAAGAATTATTTAATATAGATACAAGAATACATACTAAGGGAAGCACTAATCCTTTTAAAGTTAAAACTCTATATGTATATTATAACGGCTTCTATCCTACACGCAAAAAGTTTGATAAATGTAAATTTAAAATAAATATAATACCAAAATCAAACTATTGTGCAATAGAAATGGTTGATTATAAAACAAATAAAATATATCTAACAGGTCATATAGAAACAGATAATTTTATGGCATTTCTAAAATTCAATAATTATAAGCCAACAAGTCCTAGATTAGAATGTTCACAAATAAATGTTAATATAGGAAATGGAACTGATAAACTAATGCGAGGCGTTTTCTTTTGTACTAATGGACAATATGAGCCTAGTTGCAGAAAATGTTTTATTTCTAAAACAGATATAGAATTTACTGATGAAATGTTGGAGGCTTTAAAAATAACTAATGAAGAACTAGAAAAATTACAAGATATAAGTATATGGTATCCAGATATAGAGAATAAAGAAGATTTTGAAGAAGAATAATATATTATAAAACTTTGAATTATAGTTAAACACTATATTCAAAGTTTTTCTTTTTATATAAATAACGCATATACATTTTTAAAAAGCTAAAAAATGCTAGTATTAATACACTTTCAAAGATTTTTTGAAAGTGTATTTTTCAGTTTTTTTGGTCTTTGTTATGTTTACTTTGCTTTTTTTAGACCTTTTCTCTTTTGAATAATAAAACATTGTATCATTAAACCAAGCTTAAGCCCAATGGGTTATCGATAATCTAAATTTATTTAGGAGATTTGGGAAATGAAAAAAATTAGAAAACCTATCAAAAAAGACAAATTAAAAAATCATGACAACCTATTTGTAAAAGACACAATAAGTTTAGACGACAAGAAAAATGAAAAGTATTTTGATAATTTATCTTATCAAATATATTTAAGAACTTTTAGTATTGGAAATGGTGATAATGATGAAAAAAGACGAAATCATAATAATGTACAAAGAAGTAGGAAAAAATCCAGAATTAAAAAAGATAAAAAATAATATACAAGAATTTGAACAAATACTTGGTGGAAAAACCACCTGTATTCCCTATGAAAATATAATTATTGTTTGTAAGGAAAATCGAAAAAATCTACAACCTAATATATATATCAATACAAAATTTTTAGGGCTTGGAGAAACTGTAAGAGGAAATATTATTATAACTGCTAAAAATGAACAAAATTTTAAGACTTTAAGTAAAGAACAAGTTATTGAAAATATAAGATTTTTAAAAAATGCAAGTTTTCACTATAACAGTTTAAATAATAAATCAAAGTATAAAGATTTTGTTACAAGCTTTAAAAATGAATTAAAAATAAATAATAAGGAAAGAGATTTTGACAATATAAAAACGGAAGATGATGAAATTCTAAATTTGATTTTAGCTATTCAAACAGTAATTTTGGAATTTATTAGGAATAAGAAAAATTAAAAAGAAAGGAAAATGTAACATGGAAGAATTAAATAAAATAAGTGAAAAAGTAATAAATGAAATACAGAATACAGAAACAAAAAATATAGTGATTGAAACAAAAGAAATATTAACTCCAGAACAAAGAATGGCAATAGATACTATCAGAAGAGTTAAGAATCCGTTTAAAATGCTTACAGTAAAAGATATTATGAACGATTTAGGTATTTGTGAAAGTATTGCATATAAAACTTTTAGAAGAGAGGATTTTCCTTCAATAAATATTGGAAAAAATAATCAAATAATGTTACTTGCTTATCTAATTTGGAAAATGCAAAAAAGAGTTTAGGCGGTGGTAAATATGAAAAGCAGTAAAAATAAAACTGGTAGTGTCTATTATGATAAAAATGCAAAGAAATTTAGATGTATTTATTATGTAAAAGAAAATGATACTCTAAATGAAATTAGGAAAACCAAATCTTTTTCTACTGAACAAGAAGCAAAAGCCTTTTTTAAAACAATTCAATGTCAAAAAGGTAATGACATATACATAAAAAATAATGGAATCCCTCTAAATCAACTTATGCGAGCTTTAGCTAAAAGAAAATTAGATATGAACATTATTAAAGAAACTCAATATAGTAGGATATTGTCAGCAATAAAAAAATTAGAAAAAGAGCCTTTTACTAAAAAGAATATAGAAGATATAACAAGCGACGAAATACAAGCATATCTTAATTCATTGAAAAATTATAGTCAATCAACAATATCAAAAGAAAAAGACCAGTTTGCACAAGCTTTTAAATATGCTTTAAACAAAGGATATATTTTAGAAAATCCCATGATAGAAGTTATTGAACCCAAAAGTAATAAACCACCTAAAACTGTAAGAGCATTAGAAATTGAGGAACAACAAATGCTTACTAATTATTTAATGAATATTCCTCTTGAAAACGAACCATATAAAGTCGCTTATTTAATGCAAATGTATTTAGGACTACGAATTGGAGAAGCACTAGCTTTAAAAACAAGTGATATAAATTTAGAAAGAAACTTAATACATATATCTAGAACTTTAACATTTGATAAAGACCATAAACTTATTATGGGAGAATTTCCTAAAACTTTTGCTGGAATTAGAGATGTACCTATACCTAGATTTATAAGAGAAGAAATAATAAATCAAATGAGATTAGCCAAAAATCATAAAGAAAATCTTTTATTTGTAAATTCACAAGGTAATTATGCTGACCCTAAAAATGCTAATAAATTTTTAAAAAGTACATTAAAAAAAGTCGATATAAACGACATTACTACCCATAGCTTAAGACACACATATGGTACAAGGTGTATTGAAGCAGGTATGCGAGCTGTCGCACTTCAACGACTTATGGGACATAGTGATATCTCTGTTACAATGAATACTTATGTATCTGTTTTCAACAAATATAAAGAGGCTGAATTGGAAAAATTAAATGATTATTATTTAAACAATAATATGTTTCAACCTACAGCTTTTCAATTATTAGAAAAAAATAATTATTATGTAGATAAGGAGAACAAACAAAATGAAGAAAGATAATATTAAGAAAAGAATTGACGGCTTAAACGAATATATGTTATCTGATAGTAATTTACAATTATTACTATTAAAAATTTCAAATGATTATACCTATAATAAGGCAATAGCATTGGTAGACAAGAATTGCAAAAATAAAGACTGGTATTCTATTGATGATAAAAATTGCTTTAAAACATGGGATGAAATAGACGCTTTTATAGATGGCATATGTAAAGGAAAAAACACTAACTTTGAAGAACAAGAAAGATAAATTTGTAAAATTGATCAAATTTTAATTTATCAATTTTACAAATGCAATGGGAAGGGTATGGGAAACTGGCATAAGTTTCCCATAAACAAGATTTTTTGAAGGAATTATTTATAGTATATTATTTGTTAATGGTAGTAATAAATAATTATAGATAATTCCAAAAAATCTTGTATAGGGGTTTATTAAGGGGATTTTTCCCCTTAATCATACAGAACATTTTTAATGTTCTAGTATGTTAGAACACTGAGGTGTACCTCTTTTTTTAGAATATCTAATGGGGATTATAACATAAGTAAGGCTACGTAGCACTACCCTAACAGGAAGGAAGGTGTGAAAATGTGAGTTATGCAATAATTAGAAATACTAATTATAAAATGAAAAATTTAGCTGGGATATATAGGCATAATGAAAGGAAAAATACTAATTATTCAAATAAAGATATCAACAAAGAACACTCCAGATTAAATTATTCTATAAAAGCCCCTTACTCTACTTATGAGAAAATTTTTAAAGATACAAAAGAAAAATATAATTTACAAGGCATGATAAAAAAAGTAAGCAATGTAATGTGTGAATTTATAATTACTTCTGATAAAGAATTTTTTAATAGTATTGGAGAAGAAGAAACAAAAAGATATTTTGAAACTGCATATAAGTTTGTAGCAAATTATAATAATCTTGGAGAAGATTTTATTGTATCGGCAAAAGTACATAATGATGAATCAACTCCACATATGCACATTTTATTTATTCCAGTTGTTCATAAAAAAGATAAGAACGGAAAAGAAATTAGAAAAATTGCTTGTAGCGAGTATTGGAAAGGTAAAGACAGTTATAGAAAATTACAAGATAATTTTTATTCATATATGACAAAGTCTGGCTTTAATTTAGAACGTGGCAACAAAGAAGAAAACGAACATATACCAATAGAAAAGCTAAAAAAGATTACTAGTTATGAAACCCAAGAAATGTTTGAAGAAAGTAAACACTATGAACAAGAAAAAGTTACAAATGATATTGAAATCATGCGAAATGATTATAAACGTGTTATTAAAAAGTTCAATACTCTTGCTAAAAGATATAGCAAGATAAAAAATATTGTAGATGAAACCATGTATAAAACAGAACAGACACAATTAGAAAATTACAATTTAAAGCAAGAAAATGAAAAGTTAAAACAAGAAAATATACACCTTAAAGATTATATTGATAAAACTTTTGAATATGTTAGCTTGTTATTTGATTTTTCAAAAGATACATTAAAAAAATTAGTAAATTCATTTATGAATAAGATTAATTTAAAAAATAGATAGGATTGTATTTTACAGTTCTATCTTTTTTGTGCAATTTGTGCAAAATCACATTAAATAAATCCGTGTATCGACTGATACGGCTGAATTATAAAGGTTAATTTTTGTACAATTCTTTTGTGCAGATTTTGTGCAGAAACAAAAAAACAATAAAAAATAGCAAATAATTTTTAATATAGTTTGAATAACGAAAATGTCCAAGGATAAGTAATATCAATACTTACAAATAATTTTGAATAAAAATAAAAAAAGCTGAAATCGGTTAAAATTTCAACTTTTTGGTGGGCAGAGATGGATTCGAACCATCGTACTCAAATGAGAACAGATTTACAGTCTGTCGCCTTTAGCCACTCGGCCATCTACCCTTATATAAAATAAAAATGGTGCTCCCTCAAGGACTCGAACCTTGGACCTACCGGTTATGAGCCGGTTGCTCTAACCAACTGAGCTAAGGGAGCATACCTTACTTACGACAAGTAAAAGTATATCCCATTTTAGAATAAATGTCAATAGTTTTTTCAAACTTTTTTATTCAAATATTAATTTTGTAAATTGAAAAAGTAAAAGCAACTAATAGGACTCAATGTAGATTTTAGTCTTACAATACCTCTTAATGTATTAGTAAATGCAACTTTCTTTATTTTTATTGTATAACAATTTTTTATGTGATATAGTATATTTATATATAAATGATAAAAATTGCTTAAATAATCTATTCTCGTTTTAAAGAAAATGTATTTTTATCTATACAAACTATTAAATTTATTTTTCATTAAAAATAAATTTAGTTAAAATCATTTAGGCAAAATTGCATTTAGTTTTATATAAAAATTTTTTTCTGCATTTTGTTTTATTAAATTTGTGTATTTTTTATATAATCTACTTAAAAATTACATTAATAAGTTAAATTATATCATATTTTAGTATCAGATTATTGCTTATAAATTGCTATTTCTCTTACAAATTGCTTTTACTTCTTCTAAGTTGCTTTTAACTTTTCAATTGACGCAAATATTAATTTTTTTCTTTTATTACTCAAAAATCAATATCTTTATAAGTATTTACTAGTTTAGCACCTTGTTTTATTAATTCATTTGTTCCAACAGAATTTATTGAATTAATATTTCCTGGAACAACATAAACATCTCTACCTTGTTCTAAAGCAAAATCTACAGTTATTAAAGTTCCACTTTTTTCTCTTGCTTCTATTACAATAACTCCGTTTGCTTAATCCACTTATTATTCTATTTCTTGCTGGAAAATTCATCTTATTTGGTTTAGTTCCTAAAGGATATTCAGAAACTATAACACCTCCTAAGTTTAGTATTTTTTCTTCTAATACCTTATTTTCTTTAGGATATACAATATCTAAACCATTTCCTACTACAGCTATAGGTTTTCCACAAGTATTTAATTTATCCACATGTGTATAACTTCTATTTTGTGGATAAGTTTGTTCCATTATTGTGGATAAATTACCAATATGTGCATAACTATCCACACCTTTAGCTAATCCACTTACTATATTAACACCTTTTTTTGATAAATTATAACCAAAATATTTAGCAACTCTTTTACCATAATCACTCGCATTTCTACAGCCTACAATTGCTATATTATTATTATTATTATTTAAGACTTTTTTATTTCCTTTAACATATAAAACAATTGGTGGGTCATAAATTTCTTTTAAATTACTAGGGTATATTTTATCCACAATTGTTATAATATCTATCTTATTATTTTCCACATATTTTATATGTTTATCCACAGCTTTTCTTATATTTATATTTATTATATTATTTGCTAAATTTTCTCCTATTCCTTGAATCTTAATTAATTCGGCTTTACTTAATTTATAAATATTTTCTGGCTTTTTATATATTTCTAATAATTTCTTAAGCCTTTTACTTCCAATATTAGGTATTAAGCTTAACCATACCCAATAATATTTTTCTTCCATACAAATTCCTCCTAAAACACAAAAAGAGCATTATTAATAATAATGCCCCATTTAATATTTAATTTATTTTAAACTTTCTTGCTCTTTAGTTGCTTTTATTACATTGTTCATAAGCATAGCTATTGTCATTGGACCAACTCCTCCAGGAACTGGTGTTATATAGCTTGCTTTATTTTCTACATTTTCAAAATCAACATCACCTGTTAATTTTCCATTTTCGTCTCTATTTATTCCAACATCAATAATTACAGCCCCATCTTTTACCATATCAGCTGTCACAAATTTTGACTTTCCTATAGCTGAAATTAATATATCCGCCATTTTTGTATGTTCTTTTATATCTTTAGTTTTTGAATGACATACAGTTACAGTCGCATTCTTTCTTAAACAACATTGTATTAATGGTCTTCCAACTATATTACTTCTTCCTAAGATTACCACATTTTTACCAGTTATGTCAATATTATATTCTTCTAACATTTTAATAATTCCTAATGGCGTACATGATATAAATGTATCATCACCTATGCAAAGCTTTCCAACACTAACTGGTGTAAAACCATCAACATCTTTAAAATAAGCTATTTCTTTAAAAGCTTTATTTATATCTAAATGTTTTGGAAGTGGACTTTGAAGTAATATTCCGTTTATTGTTTTATCTTTATTTAATTTTTCTATTAAATTTTTCAATTCTTCTTGCGTAGTATTTTCTTTTAATAAATACTCAGTGTACTCTATTCCAACTTCATTACATGCTTTACTTTTATTTCTTACATATACTTTAGAAGCTGGATTATCTCCTACCATAATAACTGCTAACTTTGGATTTATTCCTTTATTTTTAAGTTCATCACATTCTATCTTTAGCTCTTGTCTTATCTTTTTTGCTAATGCTTTTCCATCTATTATTATAGCCATTGTTTTTACCTCTTTTATCTATATTTTAATTGTTTTCAAATGTTTCTAGTCTATACTCTATATCTTCCATGTATTGTTACTTTTTATTTTTGCATATTTTATCATATCCTATTTTATTTTACAATACTTTAAAATTAACCTTCTAAACGAATAGTTTTATTTTTTCTTATTTTAATATATTATAATTTATTTTTCTACAACTCATATATGGTAGACAAATCGTTGACATTGTCAACGATCTTCCCAATTAAACCCTTTTATAATTCCTTTACTATAAATCATTAGTACATATTTTTTTAATATTTTTAATATAATTCTTTCTCTAAAATTTAGTCCTTGTTTTAGTTCTTCTAAAATTAACTTTTCAGAGTTTTTCATACTATTTTTATATAGCATTTTTTCGCCTCCTCATATTTTAGAGATTTCTTTTTTATATTAACATTTTTTTACATTTCAAATAACTATCTTTTAGTATAGTGTTATTTCAAATCTTGAATCAATTTACTTACATAATTATCAGCTTTATCTATTCTCATTGCTTTTATTTCTTTCTCTTTTCCTTCAATATAATCTTGCATTTCTTCATATTCACCTTTTGATGCATATTTTTTTATTTTTTTTAATATTAATAAAAATTCTTTTCTTATTTCTTCCATATAAATCACCATAAATATTATATATCCTTTTGCCTATTTTGTAAAATAGGTATTATATACATAAGTCTGTCAAATTGTAGTTATCTCTTGGTATAGTTAAAATTTATTATAGTTTCTTTTAGAATATCTATATTAGAAAGAGAGGTAACAAATTATGGTATATTTAAGAGTAAATGAATTACTAAAAGAAAAAAACAGGTCTAAATATTGGCTTGTAAAGAATATGGAAGGTGGTTATCAATCTCTTAGCCATCTCATTAATAATGAAACTATAAGTATTCATTTTTCTACACTTGACAAATTATGTGAATTGTTTGATTGTGAACCAGGAGATATTATTGTTAGAAGTAAATCACTTGATATAAATAAGGAAGGAATAATTAAATGAGTAAATTATTAAAACAATATGAAGAATTAAAAAAGCAAGATTCAAATACTATTTATTTATTTCGTGTAGGTATATTTTATAATATACTTAATGAAGATGCTAAAATTATAAATGAAAAACTAGGATTGAAAATAACAGATTTAGGACCACAAATTTTCAAATGTGGCTTTCCAATATCTCAAATAGAAAAGTATTCTTCTTTATTAAAAAAGAATAATTTAAAATATAAAATAATAGACAATTCACAAATAAAAAATACTAATGATTACTTAAATAATATAGAAATTAAAAAAATAATAAAAAGTATTATTGAAATTGATTTTAATAATATAACATTTCAACAATCTTTTAATTTATTATTAAATATTCAGAAAAAATTAAAAAATATTCTATAAAGAAACTGGACCTTCTTATTAATAGTTCTTATAATTAAATTAATAAGGGGGTTTTTATATGGGAAAAATTTTAAAACAAATTGAATTAGCTGGTTTTGAAATAAGTTTGACGATTGACAAAAAAGGAGCAATTATTAAAAAGAAAGAAACTAATCGTATATTAGGTTTTATTTATAATAATAATAACATTATAACCTTTTATAGTAAATATAATCCTATCCTTATTAAAGGATCAGAATTAATACCTTATTTAAAATGTTTATAATATAGGAAGTGCCATTTGGCACTTCCCCCTATTTAAAAACTATTACATCTTTTGATTAACTATTTTTTGTATAGCATTATAATCATATCCAGCAGCTGTCAATCTATTTTTTCTATCAGTACCATTTCCCCATTTTCCAGCAATGACTTCATTAGCAATTGTTTCATTTGATTTTTTATTTGAAGTATTACTTTTCCCATTTATTTTATTATTTACAGCTGTTTGAATTTCATTATAATTATATCCCGCTTCTGTTAATCTTTTCTTTCTTTCATCACCATTTCCCCATTTTCCAGCAATGACTTCTTCTACTATTTTATCAATTGAACTGTTAGATGTTGTTGAAGTATTTGTTGAATTACTTCCATAACCCACTAAATCTTTTGTATATACCCATGAATATAATTCTCTTAATAATACCTTTCCATCTCCAACTTGCATAATAGTATAATTTCTATTCTTATAGCAATCTGGTATTTTCTGCCCTGTTGCATAATTTGTTGCATTAGCAGATAATACTACTGTACTTCCTACCGCAATATTAGGTGCTGAATTACTTGTATTATTTGCTTGTGAACTTGAACTACCTACTATACAAGAATCGTTTACCCAACCTAAATTTCCATTATTTAATAAATATGGATTTCTTGCTCCTGATATAATTCTAGTAATCATTCCAGATTTAACTGCTGGTGTTAATTTCTTTATAGATGATGAAGATGTGTATACACCATTAATAGTAACTATATCTCCAATATTTCTTCCTGTATTATTTGTATTATTATCAATAACTATATTAGGTGTTCCTTGTGCTGTGTCTCCTGTCAATTCTCGATATTCTTCTCTAACCATATCATAAAATCTATCTAATCCCATATCAAGAGTTCTATGAGGACAATATTTTCCACTTCTATTTTGATGTGTTCCTATAGTATTTCTGCTATCATAAATATTATTTAGATTCCATCCATATTGCTTCATTAGATATGCTATCCTTTCTGCTGCATTTCTTTCTGCTTTATTAAACCTATCTCCACCAGATTTTGAATAGCAAATTTCTATACTTATTGTTTTCATATTTCCAAAGCCATGACCATCTCCTGCATTCCATGAATTACGATTGTGTTCTATTCCTTGAACAACTCTATAATCATCAACTGCTTCATGAAAAGATACTTGATTATTATTATTCATCATATATGAAATTTCTGACATTGCTGATGCATTATTTGCTGTATTATGAATAGATATCCCCTGTGGTGTCATTGCATAAGGACATTTTATACCATATTTATTTGAAGGCATTGTTACTTTTGTTACTAACATTGTTCGACACCTTCCTTTCCTTGATAGAATTCATCTGTTTCTTTTACTTCTCCTATTCCATCTTCTTTTTCATTTACTTCTGCAAAAGTATTTTCTTTTAAATTTAAGTCTGCTAATTCTTGATCAAAGGCTACTGTTTCTTCTTCCATAAATCTTTCCTCCTTTTAAAAAAATAAAGCCAGAAGAATTTTTAATTTTCTTCTAGCTTTTTTAATTTGTAATAAATACATTACTATTTTGTTTTTGTTGCATCATATAGACCACCTGCAGCACAACTTGAAAACAAACATAATATTATAGCCATTAAGAAATTAGTATTCAATCCTGTTGCAAATACTAATATTCCAGCAACAACCCCAATTACTATATTTTGATAAGGTATGTAATCTTGTGTTGCCCAATTAAATTTTTTGGCCAATGTTCCAAATATTGCCGTTACTAATGCTGTTGCTACTGCAATTATAATATCAACTGTTAATTCCATAATCTCACCTCCTAAAAACCAAATTTTGCTAAAACTAATGCCATTATTGCTCCTACTATTGCATAAAAAATATAATCAAGAAATTTGTCCCATTTTTTACTTTTTTCATTAGTATTTTGTGTTTTTGCATTAATAATTTCTTGAAAATTACTATCTAATTTTTTATTAATATTTTCCACGGAATCTTCCATTCTACCTATGCGATAATCCATCTTTTGCATTATTGCATAAGTTTTCTCCAATTCGTCAATTCTAGCTTCAGCATCATCTATCCTTTTATGAGCAGATTTTGTACTTTGTTCATTTGAAATAATTTTTTCTATATACTTTTCTTCCATATCTATTGCATCCCTCCCTGATGCAATTCATTTTCAATTGCTCTTATTTTTTCTTCTGTTTCTATAATACGATTTTCTACTTGAAGCCATCTATCATTTCCAGATTCTTTTCTTTGATTGTAGTCTATTTCTTGCATGATAGAGAAATATATGTCTATTATTAATACAATTATTACTATTATCATTAAGATAACTAATTTAATATATTTACTTTTACTCATATATAACTCCTTTCTAAAAAAAGAAACCTATTTTTAGGCTTCCTTCTTTATCTCCTCTTTTGCAAAATTCAACCAAGTTTCATAATTTTGTTCTAGGTCCTCTTCTAATGTATCTCTATATCTTACTGTTATTCTGTATATGTCATATACATATATTTTTTGATTTTCTTCCCCATTACTTCTTGTTTCTTCTTTTATATTATCATAAAATACTATATCGCATTTTCCATCATCACTAATATTTTGAATATCAAATTTTTTTTCTGGTTTTACATTGTTTTCTTCTCGCATTTCTTACTACCTCCTTACATTTATCTAAACTAATATATGGTTCTATATATTTTTTATTAAAATTATAAGAATTAGAATGCTTTAGCCATCCTGTATAACTTAAAATAGCTGCTGCATCTTTTGGAAATAAAGCTGGTTTTTTTATTATCTTCTTTACTCTCCTTCTAATTCTTAAACAATTGCTTTTTCTAATTGTTGTATATCCTCTATAAAATTTATACCCTAAAAAATCAATTGGTCTACTGTCAGTTTTAAATAATTGCCAATTTTCTTTTAGTTTTAAATCTTCCTTTTTTAAAAATTCTTCAATTTTTATTTTTGCTTTATGAAGTTCTTTTTTATTCCTGTGAAATAAAACCATATCATCCATATACCTTATATAATAAGGTATTTTTAAATTTTCTTTAATATAATGATCTAAATCTTGTAAATAAAAATTTGCAAACCATTGTGAAGTATAATTTCCAATAGGTAATCCTTCTTTTGAACTATCTATTATTAAATCAATTAAATCTAATGTATTTCTACATTTTATTATTTTTAAAAATTTATGTTTTAATATTTCCTTATTTATAGAAGGATAAAATTTTTTAACATCTAATTTTAAACAATATTTTGTATTTTTCCTATCCCTCACAAGTATTTTTTTTATATATTTCGCTCCATGATGTATTCCTCTATTCTTTACTGAACCACAACAATAATAATACATTCCTCTTAATAAAATCGGTTCTAATTGTAACATTAATGCCCAATGTATTACTTGGTCTGGGAAAAATTGTGGTTTATATATTATTCTTTCTTTTTTTCTAACACCATCTTGGATTTTTACTTCTGTATATGGATTAGGTTTATATTCTTTATTTTTTAACATTTTATATAAATATTCTGTATAGAATACTGGATTGTCTATTATTTTTTTTACATTTGCTCTATCTTTTTTTCTTAATGAGGCTTTATTTATTGCTTTTAATATATTGTTTTTATCACATATTTTTGAATATATATTTCCTGTTCTTTTCATTTCAACAATCCTTTTTTCTTATTTTGTCTACCGATTTTTCGTTCAAGAGGAACTACTAAACCAGTCCAGTTGCGACAATATTTTTAGCAAGTGCTATGGAAAATGATGTGTAATAAAAATTATAAAATTACAAATAAGTAGGCGAGCACCGTTGTTCAAGTTCGAAGAAGTAGAGGTGTTGTTGCAATTCCAATGCCAAAGACCAGCATTCGTACCATTGTTGAAGTTACCACCCACATGAGCGACAAAACTAAAACACCAATAGGGCACTCACCACACATCAAGTCCCTTTTTTCGACAAAATTATACAATATTTTCTATTCAAAAATAAGTATTCTATAATATAGTTATTAATAAAGGGGGCTGGCCGCCCCCTATCCCCCGCTTCTTACTGGTTTTTAAGAAGGCGAGCACCGCTGTTCAAGTACGAAGAAGAAGAGGTGTTGTTGCAATTCCAAAGCCAAAGACCAGCATTCGAACCAATGCTGAAGTAACCACCCACAAGAGCGACACGGTTTCCAGTAGATGCATGGTAGCTATCACACATTCCTGTTGTTGAACCTACACCACCACCTACTTCTATTGGTAAAGCTATATCTGGATTTTTTTCGTCATATCCTAATTTTTTAATATATTGATTTTCTTCCTCTGAATTTAGATATCCTATTTTTTCATAAGGTGCCTCGAATTTATCAGAAATATATTGTTCTGGATCTCTACAAATATATGCTTGGTAATCTTGAATATTTATACCATCTACCCAATTATATACATTTCCAAATATATTTTCTATTCCTCTATAAATTACTGCATGCTTACTATCGTTTGCAAGACATCCTGATTTCATTCCTAAACTATCGCAACCACCTTCTTTTTGTCCACATGAATGAATTATATTTCCTACTGCAATTGTTACTGGATCTCCATCAAAAGTTATAGCTGTTCCTTCAGTTGTATCTTTGCTATATTCTTCAATTTCTGTAATAGTTCTATCTTTACAAATATTAACCCCATCTACTGTCGTTCCTATTGCAATTTGTTGACCTACTACAAAATAGCTATTTGTTGCTATTACTATTGTATTTGTATTTTCTCCTGCTATAAGAGCTTTATCATTTGATGTATATCTCATTGACACAATTCCATTTCCCAATTGTGATTGAGAATTAAAGTTAGCATATTCTACTAAATATAACATTTGTAATAAGAAATACCTATAATCAAGCATACAAAATTCATCACTTAATAATTTTGCTGCTGCTCTATGTTGAGTAATGTTTTTATTTGTAGAAGGGCTATATCCACTAAAGCTGTGTAATTTTCCATCTTCATCAATACATGCATCATATCTTCCAATAGAAAATTGTTCTGCTTTATTAAATCCTGCTATTGCATAATCTGCTATATAAATATATTCATAACCATCTACAATTTCTCTTTTCCAATAAAATTCTGGAATTCTTGTTAAGACTTCTCCATTACTTCCATCAAACTTGAAAGTTGGATCACCATAATATGCATTTATTTTTTTATTAGTTACATCATAATTATATGAAATTATCTCTGACCAAGGATATCTACTATCAAAATCATTTTGAACTGCTTCTCCGTTTTTTGTAGCCTTTGCTACCAATCCAACTGAATCTTCAATCCTCTCCCAAGCAGATGATGTATTATCATTTACTTTTCTTTTTATTCCATATAAATTTCCTTTTTTAGTAATTGCTTCTTTTATTGCTTTATCCATTTCAGCTTCTGTAACATAGACTTGAGTTCCATCTAATGTAACACTTACATTATCTGCATTATCGATTGTTATAACTACATTAATGTATTTTTCAACAATCTCACTTACAGAGTTATTAATATATTCTGCATTATTTCCTGCGTTTGCATAAGCATATAATACCTCTTTTTGTGTATCAGGATCTATTGCAAAAAGACCTAACTCTCTAAAATAGAAAGGGCTACTAGCTTCTGTATTCTTTAATAAGAAACTAACTGTCGCTTGTGTATCCCCTGTTTTTTCTGCCTTTAGAATATCACATTCCATTACTTTTTTTACTAATGCCGTTCTTTTCTTTATAGCCGTTACACTTGTATCTGATAATGTTCCACTTCCTAATTGAGCATGTGAAAATTTTAGTATTTTTCCTTCTATTGTTTTAGCTGCTAGTTTTGCTCCTTCTGTTGTTATATAAATATTATTAAAACCTGCCATAAGGCTATTCCTCCTTTAATTTAATATAATCTTTTTGACTTAATTGTCCTCCATTATATAAATGACTATCTATATTTTGATTTTGTTTTATTATTGAATTATTTAGATATAATTCTATTTCTTCTTTTTGAATTATTTTTATACCTGCTACCTCTGCTGAACTAATTGTCTTTTCTTCCTTTATAGTATCTGTATTTGCTATTAAGTTTATAAATTCTTTTTGAATTATTATTGATTTCATATAATTAGTTTCATTTACTTGTATATTTTCTTTTAATATATCCATATTTGAAGTTAATGTAATAAAATCTTTTTGTATAGAGATAGCTTTTAAAGATTCTTTTCCATCTACTTCGAAATTCTCCTTTAATATATCTTGATTTATTTTTAACGTTTCATATTCTTTTTGGGCTATTGTTGCTCCAATTACAATATCATTATTTATTTGTAATTCAAAAGTGATTACCATATTCGCCGGTAATTGTTGTCTTAAATTTTCTCTATATATATCTGCAATTTCCATACTTAAACCAAGTATAGTAATTTTTATACTATAATTATCGTAATCAATATCAATATTAAAGTTTCCTTTTCCTAGTGCTTCTTCAAGTTTGTTATATAACCATTTTAAAGTAAATGGAAGGATGTCATTTAACTTATTTAAAATATTTATTCTTCGTATTTCTATGTTATTAGATATATTATTGATTTTATATATTTTTTCATATCTGTCTAAGCCATAAGAATCAGCTGTTTTAACAATTACTTCTGTCAGCATTTTTTTTACATTATAATCTAATTCTTCTAATTCAATATCCTCAGCATCAAATATTTTATTAAACTCTCTTATATCTTTTAAAAATGGTGGCATATATTCAATTAATTTACTCATTAATAACCACCTCTCCTAAAACAGGGATGCTTTCCTTTGGAATTTCTATGTTTGAATCTGCACCATTTAACTTTGTTTCTGATATATCTATTACTCCTTCTATTGATAAGATAGTAGTTTCAATTTGTGCTTTTCTTACGATTAAACTTTCATTATCTTCCCATGTTTTTCTTAAATTTAAAAAATATGTTTCGAGAGCACTTTTTATTTGTTGTATAATTGTTGTTAATTCTGCCATTTCTGATAACGTTATTTTTGAAGATATATCTATTATAGTTTCTGTAACTGTTGTTACTGTAACCTTATGCCCTATTGGTGCAATTCCAATTCCTGTATCAGTTAAATCTGGACATATAGCATTTTGAACAGTATTTACTAAATACTCACTTGCTTTATCAAAATTAGAATCCAGGATAATTAGTTTTACTGTTCCTCCTCCATTCCAAACTGGAATAACATGAGTTGCCCCAACACCTTCAATAGCATTTGTTTCTTCAATATAATCTACAATATTTCCACCAAATGCTATATTATTTGATCTATCCATATATCTTTGTCTCAACGATTCATCAGTTTCTGTATCTTCTCCTGGAATTAACAATTCTGTTAATTCACCATAATTCAATCCTTGTATATAGTCTACTGGTATTAATTTACCCGTGATATTATTCCCTGTTGTTCCATCTGTTTCGCATTCCATTCTATAAGTTCCTTCACTTATTTTTTCTACTGCAACCCAATAAGTTTCTCCACAAGTAAATCTACTTTGTAATTCTATATCCATTAATTGTTCATTTTCATTATAAAAAGTTCCTTTTTTAATTGCTTTTGTTGCTTCATTTCTGTAAATTCCTATTTGATTGCATAACCTGTCTAAATATTCATCTACTGCTGTATCAACAAAAACCAAATCTATTGAATATTGTAAAGTTATATACATTTTAGCTAACTCTGCTGCTGCCGGTGCTAAAGCATCATATACAATACTTCCTTCTCTTTTGTCTATTGTATCTGGAACTCTATCAAGCATTCTTTGTAGAATTGAATCATAATCTGTATCTTCAAACATCACACACTCACCACCTTTTCTACATCTATAATACCTTCAATAGTTACTACTTCAAAAGTTACTAATAATGTATTTTTATCAATAGTTTCGAAATTAAAATTATTAACTTCTTCTATTCTATCATCCTGTATTAAGGCTTCCGTTATAACTCTTTCTAACTCTGGTATTACATAAGTTAGGTGTTCTCCTATAAGATTTTTTATTTCGACACCATAATTCCAACTATATATTAAATAATCATATCTTTCAGTATTTAATATACAATATATTGTTTGTTTTATAGCTTCTTTTTCATCAACATATCCTCCTGATATAGTATTATTTTCTATATTCAATCTATATGTTTTACTAGGCTGTGTGATATAATCAAAATCCTGCGTTAATTCATTACTATTTGCTATTGCTGGTATTATCTTAATCACCACCTTTAATACACTTTATCTAATACTATATATCTTTGACCACCTTGTACTTGAATAAGAATAACTTTATCTCCTACTTTTAAACCATTATGAATTGTTAAACTCTTAGTCCCTGTAATAGAATGATTATGTGATAAATTAATATTTGTTTGGTCAATACTTATATTACTATTTATCTCATTATTTATAGTTATATTTGCATTTTCTGGGTTAGGACTCATTGTTGCCTTTGAATTTACAGAAACATCTGCACTACCTGAATGAGTATGATTTGCGTTTAAACTTCTAGTGTTAGTATTCCAATTCATAGTAACGTCAACTGTATAATCTATTACATTTTTTGTCAAAATAAAAAACTCTTGACTTAATGTCATTTTTTGTTCGACATTTATTTCAAGAGGACTTACATTTGTTACTGTCCCAAATAATATTCCTGCTGGGTTAGACGCTTCCATAACCTCTTTTGATGCTTTTTTAATTATTTCTAATAATTCTGTATAACTACTCATGATACAAAACCATCTCCTCCAATTAAAGTTAAATCCATAAAATGTTCTCCATTATTAAAATTATGTTTTACTTTATCAACAATCATAAAATTTTGAACTTTTAAATCTCCTAAATCTAACTGTACTATCACACTTGAACCACCTCTGACTCTAATATCTCCAAGTGCGTTTTTTATTTGTAACTTTCTAGTTTTTCTATTATATAATTGTAATAAAGCATCAGCTTTTGATTGTGCATTTTCATTAGAATTTAATTTTTCAAAATACTGTAATACTCCCCAATTATTAATATTATTACTATCTTTTGTAATATATATTTCTCTTTTTCCTGTATCTTTATTTTCATAAATTAGTTTTATCTTATTATAAGTTTCATTATCAATTGACGAAGTATAATCATAATTTTCTCCTGTCTCTGCATCTATAACTAATCCTAATTTTAATCTTTCTAATCCTTTTAAACATATCTTTCCAAAATCATCATAAAGAACATACATTTCTCTTGTATTTTGCAAAGTCAAATCTAATGCGTTTTGTATAATATCAAATAATGTTTTATTATCTTCAACTCTTTCTCCTATTGTATATCCAGTATATTCAATTTTACCTGTATTTAATAAGAAATCTCTGGCAATCATTTCAACTAAATCGCCAGCTGTTTTATTTTTATATACATAAGTATCTTTATTTTTTAAATATCTTAATTGATCATAGCATGTAACAGTAATAACTTTTTCTTTATCTCTTTTTTTAGAAAAAACAAAACCATAAAATACATTTGTACTTCCATAAGAAAATCTTACTGGATTTCCTTCTGTGAAACTTAATTCTCCTTCTTTTACAACTTTAAAAGTTAGTTTACCAGGAACACCTTTTCTTTCCGTTTCCCAACTTATGCCTTCCTCTACTACTGGAGCATATACTGTATTTCCATTTTGTATTAATATTTCTATATTTTCACTCATATATAACATCTCCTTATGGTATTACAAGCACTTGTCCAGGATAAATCAAATTTGGATTTTTTATTTTATCTCTGTTAGCATTATAAATCTTAGTATATTGGCTTCCATTGCCATAATATTTTTTTGCTATATTCCATAAGCAATCTCCTCTTACTACCGTATATGTTCTTGTTGTAGGAGCTGTTGTAGCTGGTCGCGAAGGTGTTTGTACTACAACTGGTCTTGGTCTTTCTTGTTTTATAGTTATTTGTACTGTTTTTGTGCTATAATCTTTATATTGTTTCAATTTAATTGTTACTTTTACATCAAAGCCTTCCTCTGCTTCTTCTGATATTGTATAATCTTCTAGTGAAACCTTTATATTTGTATCAAATAAGATTTTTCCATTTGGCATTTTACGAGAAACAATAAATTGAAACGGTTTTTCACTTGTTTTTAATTTTTCAATATTCTCTAAAAAATAAGATGCATTTTGAAAAGAATTATTATATGTTGCAAATGGATATTTTACATTAGGAAGTAAAATATCAAAGTCTATTTCTGTTAATTTTGCTTTCTTTAATATGTTTATCTCTCCTTCATTAATTAAAGTAAGAGTTTTATTATTATTTCCTATTTTTAATTGCAACTTTTCTGGTGCAATTGGTAATAATAATTTATCTAAATAAAAATAATACATTACTCATGCACCCCCTCTGCTGCAATAGTCATTGTTTCGTATAATCCTTCTGATAAAGTATTTATAATTCCATCTAAATCTTGTTCACTATTAATGTTATTATTATTTGTCATATCAATTTTTATTTCTGCTGTTGTAAATCTATTTATTACATCTCTTTCTGCTAAATCTCTCATATATTTTAAATCTTCTTCTGTTACATCTAATGAATCTTTTATGCTACCAGTATCTCCTGCAATTTTACCAACGTTATTTCCAATGCCACCTAAATTACTTCCCATATTGCTAAAATCGTAACTATCCATATTCATTGCATCTTTTACTGCACTTGTTGCTCCACTTATCCAATCGTTTCTATGTGCCACTCTGTCATCTCTTGTTGCATTTAATTCTATTGCTTTATTTTGAATATTAGTAGCAGATGCACTAAGTTCTGATCCCATTTTTCCTTTTATTTCATTTATTTGGTCCATAGTTCCATCCATTTGGCTAGCCATTTCTTGCAATTTTGCATTTCTATCTATAATATTGTTTGCCATTTTTCCCGCAAAATCATCTGCAAAAGTTGCTGCTTCTACTGTATCTATTTCAACTCCTGGTATTTTATTTAATACAGTTATAATTCCATTAACTATTGATACTATTCCATTATATAATCCTTGGAATATAGACAATACACCAAGACATACAGCTTCTACCCCAGTTTGGAAACCATACCAAGCAGTCATTAAACCTAATACAACCGTTTGAATTCCAAGCCATAAAAATAAAGCTGCCAATTGTAATCCATACCAAACAGCTTGTATTCCTAAACCAGCTGCCATAATTCCTAATTGTAAAGCATCCCATAAGTATAGTAATGCATAAGCAACTTCATCATTAGTAAACCAAAGATATGTTAGTGCAACAATTAGACCTAATATAAGTGCAACTACCCATACAATAGGACAAGCATATAAAGCTGTATTTAAACCATATTGAGCAGCTGTTGCTGAAAGTGTTGCTCCAGCTTGTAACATACTAGCCGCTGCTTGAATTGTCTGTATTGTAGACATTATTCCTAATACAGCACTTACAATTCCAGAAATAATATTAAATGCAACATAAGCCCCAACTATTCCTAAAATTACCGGTGCTATTGGTTCCAATACATTATATAACCACATTGCTCCTTCAACTAATCCTAAAAATGCTTGTGCTGCAATACTTAATACATTAATTAAAGATTGAAATGCTCCTTGTATTTGAGGATTATTAGCTAATTCATTTAATTTCTTTAATACTGGTTCAAATGCTTTTAAAGCAATATTTTTCATTTTAGTCCAAATTTGTGCCCAAGTCATAGGCATTTTTTCAAATCTAGTATTTATTTCATCAGCTGATGCAAACATTGCATTTTTTATTATTTCTGCTGTGATTACACCCTCTGATGACATTTCTTTTAATTCTCCTTTTGTTTTTCCAGTATATTCAGCAATTGCTTCCGCCAATAAAGGTGCATTTTCCATAATACTTCTAAATTCATCTCCTTGTAATTTACCTGCTGCCATTGCTTGTGTTAATTGATACATTGCTGCAGTTTGTTCTTGAATACTTGCACCACCTATAATAAAGTTTTTATTCATAAGCTCTGCAAAAGCAACCATTTCATCATTATTTTTGAAACTATTACCAGCTAAAATTCCTAATTTTGAAATTACATTAGCCGTATCTAAATAATAACCTCTTGACCTTATTGCACTGGCAAATATTTTGTCTTCTAATTCTTCAACACTACCACCGTCATCAACAATCAAATCTAATCTTGCACTATTACTTGCCACTTGATCAGATAATCCTAATACTTTTTGCATACCTGCCATTGATGCAACTGTCAAAGCAATTTGCTTAAATTTACCTAATAAACCATCTGCAGAATTAACACCAGTATTTATACTATTATTAAATTGATTTTGATTACTTATATTATCTCTAATATTTTTCTCTGCTGTATCTAAATTACTAACTAATTTATTATAAGCCATATTTGTAGCTTTGATATCCATAGTTTTCATTGCTCTTGTTAATTCTTCTTGTGTTTTGACAGCTTCAAATAATTGTTGTCTTAATGTTTCAACTTGATTACTTGCTTTGTCTGCTTCCATACCTGTTAATTTTTTATTCTCAACTTTTTGTAAAGTTGTTCTTATTCTATCAATTCTAGTATTTAGAACATCAAAATCTTTAATAGCATCCTTTGGTAATAAATCCATCATTTGTGCTTGAACTTGCATTTTCATTTGAGATTGTGATAATTTATTTATCATGTTATTTGCTGATGCTATCTCCTGTTCGTATCTATCTAATCCAGTATTCGTAAATATTGGCATATTCAAGTTTTCCCATTGGGGTTTCTGATTTGCAATAGTATTTTGTATTTCCTGTTCTTTTTGTAGTAAGATACTTTTAATATTAGCCATTCTTTGATATTCACTATTATTGGCCATAAGTAAACTCTTATCTTCTCCTGTAATATTAGAAATATCAGTTGCTATTTGTTCCATTTGTTGTAATTTATTTGTTGATTCTTTTAATAATTGGTTATATTGCTGTTGTGTTGTTATACTATTAACTATACTATCTTGGATTCTATTATTTTCTATTGCTTCGTCGTACATACTTTGGGGATTGTTTATATTAGGATTATTATTATTCATTCCTATATTGACTGGACTTGAACTTAATTCTAATAATTGGTTTTGAAATTCATTAGCAACTACTTGTGCTCTTGATAATTCTTCTCTTGCTGCTTGTATGCTACTTACATCTATTGGTTTGCTTGCTGTACTCTGTATAGATTCAAAAGTATTTAATACTAAATTCATTACTGTATTCATAGATTTAAAAACAGATGACATACCATCTTGTATTTGTATAGCTGTTTTTATAGTTGCCACTTTATCACCTACTTTTCAAAAAAATAGAGATAGAAGTTTATTTTTTCCTTCTACCTCTTTTAGCTTTTCTTTGTGATTCTTTTGCTTTTTTCTTCTCATCTTCTACTCTAATTTGTGTAGAAGCTATAACAAATGCTTTTTCCCAAAAAGGTAATTCCATAAATGTACTTGGAAGCATTCTTAATTTTTGAAGGCAGAAGTGAGCATAATTTGCATCAGCATCTCCTTCTTCTATTAGTTTTTTGCTTCTTCGACTTTTTCCTCTAAACTATAACCATTTACTTCTTGAATTTTTTCCATTAAATCATCATATTCTCCTGGTTTTAGTAATTTACCTAGCAATTGTTCTACACCTTTTACTTTATAAAAATCTTGTAACTTTGCATTTTGTAAATCTGGATAAACTACACATTCTGTTGCTAATAAAACTAAATATTTTTGTGTGTTAAAATCTTTTGTATATCTACCTCTCTTACCATTTATAGGAATATTAATATAACAGTCTTTTCTTATTCTTTGGTTTTCATCTGCTGTTATACTTTTTATTTTCCATGGTACTGGATTTCCTTCTTTGTCTTTAAATTTTGAAGATGCTATATAATCTACTATCTCCTCTTTTTCTTTTATCATAAATGCTTCTAAATTTTCCATTTATAATCACCTTTTCCTTTCATAAAATAAAATTTTAATAAATTATTCCATACCATCAAGCATTGCAAATTCTTCTGGCATTTCAAAATCTTCAAATGTAAAGTCCATATCTTCGTCAAGATATTCTCCATCTGCATCAAATTTTGCAAGAACACCACCATCTATATTGCAATCTTTTAATATTACAGTTTGTCTACCCACAGAACTTGTTGGATCTTCATTTGTTACTTGCATATCAAAATAAATATCTTCTCCTGTTTCTTTATATCTTTGCATTAATTTTCTAAAAATTGAAGTATTATAATGAAATGTAGCTGACCCACTACCTGTCCATCCAGTAGATTTATTTCCTTTTCCTGTCTTTCCTAAAATAGGTACTTCACTTTTAGTTTTTTCAAAATTTGCTTCAACATTTATAGCTTGCATAAAATTTAATCTTCTACCTTCTATTGTTACAAAACACTCTGCTAAACTAGCAGATACAGAATCTTTTGCATTCATTACTTGTTTATTCATAACTTATTCTCCTCCCTTTTTTTAATTTACTACTACTGTCATATATAATTTTTCCATTGCATTAACTGGTTGAATTGCACTATTAACTACAACAGAAGTTTTATCATTACCTTGCTCTACGGTAATTTCTTCAGAATTAAATTCTTCAATAGCTTGTAATGTTTGATATTGATTAAATACAGATACAATTTCATTCCAAAGACTAACTCTACCGCTTTGGTTATTAGGAACTTTGCCAATATAGTTATTATTAAATACATTAGCAATATCAGTTGCTGTTTGGTCTAATACTCTAATAGTTTGATTATTTTTAAAATCTTCTCCTTTTTCATCTGTTGTATTTACTAAACTGTTTATATCTTTAAGAACTCTAACCTCATCTCCAACTTTATGTAATACTAATTTACCAGTATCTATACAAGTTTCAAGTTCTGTTTGAGTTTGTTCTACCTTTACTGTATATTCTCCATCATATACTTTATTAGTATTTGATTTATTTATTGCACAACCAGCGATTATTCCAGTAACCCAGTAAATTAAACCGATTGTATCTTCTTCTGTTTCATTAACAATATTGATAATTCCTTCATAATCAGAAGCATCATCAAAAATTACAGTTTGGAATTTAACCCCCATTTCATCTCTTAATCTTTTAGTAAAATTCTCGTATAAAGTTTTTATTGAATCGTCATCAGAATTACAACCTAATGAATTAAAACTATATGCTTCTAATTTATCTAAAAATGTTTGATGATTTTCTCCTGTTACACTTTCTGCATTACTTCCTCCTGTAAGTGGTGTACTAGCAGTTACAGCCAATGTTGCATCTTTTTTAAATTCTACAAAATCATTATCTATTAATTCACTAGCTTGTGTTACTGTTTGCTTATCTATTTCTTTTGTTCCTAATATTGTACTTACATCATATTTATCTTCATCATCAATATTAGTTTGAATAGATATTTTTAAATCATTACCTCTAACACCAGAACATTTTGCTGTTGCATAAGTACAACTAGCTTTCGTTCCACTATTAAGTCTATATAAATATAAAGTTCTTATATTTATAAATAAATCTCTTAATCCTTTTAGTTTATCATTACCATAATCATAACCTAATAAACTTAATGAATTTTTATTGAAATCACTTTGTGTTATTGTCATTATTTCGCCATCTTTTCCCCAATCTAATTCCATTGCTATTGCTGCTATTCCTCTTTCTCCAACTGTTGCTCCAACTTTTGAAGCATTTACAAAATTAATATATGAACCTGGTAATTTTTTATTTTGTGTAGTAAAATTTCCTCCACCTAACATATCTAGTTCACTCTCCTTTTCATAAATTTATCTATTTCTTTTTGCACTTCTTCTAATGTATAACTTTTATTATCTTGTAAAATAACTCTAATTAAATCTACTCTATTTTTAAATTTTTTACTTTTTAAAATTTGCTCTTTTGTAAATTTAACATCTTCTTTTTTTGTTTCATTTTCTTTTTTAGGCATTTTCTTTTACCTCCCCATTAATTGATATATTTTCCATTTTATCTGGAATTGCTTCTTCCAAATATAGAAAATTATTTATATCAAACATAAAATGTAATACCTTATCTTCTATCTTATAGTCCATATTAA
The DNA here is from genome assembly GCA_944386195.1 of uncultured Clostridia bacterium. Lineage (GTDB taxonomy): Bacteria > Bacillota > Clostridia > TANB77 > CAG-508 > CAG-269. The sequence goes on along the minus strand of CALXAD010000003.1, from coordinate 45,687 downwards.
TACATCTTAATATGTCTTTATTATCTAATGTCAGATATTCTATTTGATATAAACATTCTGCCATCTCGTTTAATTCTTCTAATGTATCATTTTTAGAAAATCCTATAATTTCAAAATTCAGATTAGATTTATATCTTTTACCTCTAAAATGTTGTCTATTACCATTAAATTGATGTATAAAAAAACAAGGACCTTTAAACCCTTGTATTACTTCATCTGTTTCTATACTATATTCATCTCCAAAAATTTCATTTAGTTTTTGAGAAATAGCATTTATAACTTTATTTACTTTAAATTCACACATTGAAACTCTCCTCCAAATATTCAAGTAATTTCTTTTCAAGAATTTTAGGTGCCTGACTTTCTATTTCTTTTTCTGATATAGTTAGCATAAACACACCATTTACCCAACTATTAACAAGCCTTTTACCTATTGCAGGAACATATCTTCCCGGTTCTTGTCTATGACCATATTCGACATAAGAAGCATAATGTACTGGATTTATAACTTCAATTTGAAATATATCTCCTATTTTTTTTACTGCCAATGAATTAGCCCAATCTTTTGCATTTTTACTGCTTCCATTTTCTGCTTCTTCTTCTGTTCTTGCAGTCCATCCTCTCCTTAAAGTTCCACCATTTCTTATTACATATTTTTTTTGCTTTCCATTTACTGTTTTTGTTTCGTATTGGTTTTCTCCAACAGGTGTTCTTTTTATAACTTTACGAAGTAATCTAGCTGCTAATTCTCTTGCACATTCTTCATAGAATCTAATTGCATCTCCATTTGCTAATTTATTTATATTTTCTTGAAGTTTTTTTAATTGTTTATAATCACATTTTCCCCATCTAGCCATATTAAGCCCAACCTTTAAATAATTCTAACATTATTTCTTGGTGTGTTTCATATCTTGCGGGTTCTCCACTATTTTTATATTCTTGTTTTTTTCCATTTTGTGTAACAATTATTTTAGATCCATTTTTTATATTTATATCTGGAGATATAAATAATTTTATTATTTGTGTAACATTGTTAGTAGTTTCACTTTGATTAGAATTAGAAATACTTTTAAAAGAAATTCTACATTTTTGTTTTTCCAAAACTTTTTCTTCTTTATGTTCATTTCGTTTTGTTATATCATTTTTTATTGTCACATATTCTACAATATCACACTCTCCAATATATGTACTTTCTATTGCTTCTCTTGCCATTTCTATATCTGTCATAATGGCCTCCTAAATCTTCTGTGCCTATATAAAGCACTTTTATATTTTTCTTTTAAAATATTTTCATCAAAATTTATAGTTCCTGTATTATATGTAGTTCCATTTATATCAATTTGTGATGATTTGTCAGTAAATGTAGTTGTTGTATCTCCTACTTGAATACTTTTTATCGTTTTTTTATTTGAGTTTGAATTTTCACTTTCTGTTTCGCTACTTTCATTATTTTGAAATAAAGTGTCATATTTATTTAGATACCAATAGTCTTTTGTCATATTTAACCATGTTGTATATAATCCTTCTGGTACTTTATCTTGATGTGTAGTATCTAAAATAATAATTAATGTATCATATAAAGAACAAATAATTTGGTCTTTTGCATCTTCTGATATATTCTTATCTTTATCAAAAAGTTTTAATTCTTTTGCTAATCTTTTAATTAAAAAATCAACATCTATAAGTGTTCTATTTTTAATATTATCTAACATACTCATAAGCAACACCTACTATTCTTCATTTTTAGTTTGGTTTTGGTCCTCTTCTTTTTCTTGAATTTTTTTAATTATAGTTTCTTTTTTCATATTTGCAGTAACTTTAATATCTAATGATTTTGCTTTTTCTTTTAATGCTTCTAATTCTTCATCTACTTCTGTTTCTTCTTGTTTTTCTTCTTGCTGATTTTCTTCCTCTACTTTTTCAGTTTCTTCTTCATCTACTTCTGTTTCTTCTTGTGATTGTTCTTCTACGACATCTTCTCCTGGTACTTGTGGAAGTTCTTCGACTTCTTTATCAGCTTTTACAATTTCTAAATATTTTTCTTTTCCTTCATATTGTTCTAATGTTATTTCTTCTGTTTCTCCCTTATAGCACCATCTACCATTAAGTTTAATAGCTTTTCCTTTTACTTTTACAAGCATTTTTTATTCCTCCTTTATATAATTTTAGAGGGCATTCTCTCAATACCCTCTATGTTAATTTTATTTCTGCTTGGAAAACTTCGTCAGCATAAGGGAATGTTGGTACTGCTGTGGCAACCGCTTTTTCCCATGTTGCAACTGGATCTTTTCCTTCTTCATAAACCATTGCTAAAATATTTCCAACTTCTTCTATCTTTGTTGTTGGGTCATTTATAAGTCTTATTTCTTCCGCTGTTGGTCCATATAATGTTTCTCCCAATGGATAATCTGGGAACATTACAAAAGCATCCTCTGGTAAATATCTATGAACTGTATATTTTCCATTTGCACCTTGTTTTCTGTATTTTTTGTCATAAGTATATATTTTAGGTAATCCTAATGCTTCTAAATATGTATTCAATTCTGCTACTGTTGGGATTCTAGTTGTATCCTTTCCATATAAAGCACTAATAGTTGATGGATGTCTTAATAATTTTCCTAAAACTGTTGTAGAAGTTAATGCTCTAGCTGGTTTTTCATCCATAACATTAACCCAATCAATAATATCTTGAATTGGATTTTCTGTTGAAGTTGTCCAATCAACTTGTGTTGCTTGATGTTCTTCTGGTACCCCATAATTAATAACTGCTTTTAATCCATTTTCATCTAATGTTACAGTACCTTTTGATAATACTTCCATTCTCATAACTTCTACTCTTGCTTTTACACCTAATACTAAATTATCTATATCTCTTGAATAGATTTTTTGAATTAGATATTTTTCCTCTTTATCTGTTCTAGGATGCTCTAATTTTATAATTTCTTTTTCTCTTAATGGTAATTTTCTCTTAATTAAGCAAGCTTCAATTGCCATTTCCTCTGCTTCTCTACTTCCAATTTCTGATTCAGTATCAAAAGCATGAACACTAGCAACAACAGGTAACTTGCTACCTTCTTTTAATATTTCAAAATCTAAATCATCTTCTTTTCTTTCTGGGAAAAGTTCTTCTCCTAGCATTTTAGGATATTCTCTATCTCTTAAATAATTAACAATTTTTTTAGTATTAAATAACTCTAATATTCTTGACATATATAATCTCTCCTTTTCTATTTTATTTCTAATTTCTTAATCTTCCATTATGTTTGTTCTTCATTATCATCTTCAGCTGCTTCTTGATCTTCATAACTATCTTTAAATTTAATTCCTGTCATTGTTGCTTTTTCTTCAGCTGTAATTGCTTTTGGTAATCTTGATTCTAATACCCAACCTTCGTATATAACAGCCCCTGGTTGAGGTCCTTCTGTTACATCTATATCTGTTAATAATAATCCAATTGCAACACCGTTTGAATTTTTATAAACAGTTCCTCCTTGTACAATTTTTCTTCCTTCACTATTTGCTGTAACCCCTGTATCACTTATTTCTCTTGTAAAACATAAATATTTAGCAGATGCTAAAAAATTGATTTCTTCAATATTTCTACTTTTAACATACATAATTCTTTCCTCCTTATTTTTTAATTAAAAAATGAACTTTCTTTTTGTTGTTCATTTCTTGAATTTAGTTCTTTTGCAACATTAACTGGATTGCTATTATCAAAGTTATCTTCGCCTTCTCCTTCTCCATCTTTATCATCTTTTCCTCCTGCTGGCGAATGACCTTTTACTGTTGATTCAAAGAAATAGCTATCCGTTTTTTTCATTGCTTCTAGTTGCTCTTTAACACCTATTAATGATTTTTGGTCTTTTGAAATAGTTACTTTTTCCATATCTAATAAACCTTTTATAGATGCTCTAGCATTTTCATTCTTTAATACTTTTGCATCTTCCATAGCTTGGTCTAATAATTGGTTAAGTACATATTCTTCATGTTCTTTTTTTGCATTACCTTCAATTTCTTTTATTTTGTTATCATATTCTTCTTTTGTTATTGTGCTTTTTTGAAGGTCCGCAAGGGCTTTTTCTTTATCTCCCTTTTCTTTTTCTAATACCTTTTTGTCATTTTCTAGTTGTGATTTTTCTGATTTCAATGTAGCATTTTCATCTTGTAATGTTTTTATGTCTTTTCCATTTTCCTCCATTACAAAATTTATTTGCTCATCACTTAAACCTTTTGCTTTTAAGTCTTCTGTTTTCATATACTTGCTCCTTTCTTTATAACTCCATAATACTAGGCTTTTTAAGGCAGTTTTCCATCTTCCGTACTATTTTGTTATAGTGGCAATTATTCAGGTCTACCACTTGACCAATTTTTATACAAAAAAAAGACACCTTTTAAAGTGTCTAAATTTAAAAACTATTTAATTTAATAAATGTAGGTTAGGATTTGCACCTAACATAATATGTAGGAACTCTGTGACCAGCCTATCACATATCTTTTAAATCACATAAGCGTCTACTATTACCATTCAGCAAAATCTAATTATGTTTAAGATAAAGCCGTTTAGTTTTACCAAATATAATATCAAACTATATTTGTCTATTCCGCCACTACATTTTATTATTTCATTCTTGGATCAGTATGCTTTTCTGCTGTTTGCATACTTCCTAATTTATTATAGTGTTCTAACACTGTTTCTGACAGTTCTTTTGTTGTAGTTATTTCATTTTTAGATATTATCTCTCTAAATTCATTTAATGAATTAGTTTCTAATAATTTATTTTCTATTTCTTTATTCATTTAATAGCTCCTTTATATAGTCATATAATTTTTTATCTTTCTTTAATAGTAATTTATCATTAGTAAAATATGTAGCAAAACCTTCACTAAAATATTCTCCTAATACTTTATAATTAAATTCTTTATTATTACTATTATATCTTTCTTTTCCATACATGTCAAAATTATATATTCTACCTTGATATTTACTTATAAACTTATCATTTTCTATTAAATCTATTGCCTGTTCAAATGTAGTATCATCCGTTTTAGCCATTAATATATCTATATCAGAAATATTATCTTTCAATACATCAATAAATTTGTTATCATTAAAAATATCATATTTTGTTTCTACCGCATGACCTATTTCATGTAATATTTCATATTTACTTGGATTCTTCATTAGATGTATTATATTATTTTTTCTATCATAATCACTTGTATTAGCTTTTTCCACAAATTTTGTATCTTGAATAGCATTTTTTACTTTATTTGGCATAGTGGTTATTATATTATCTACTTTATTTTTTGAATTCTTTTCTATTCTTTCTTGTCCACTAACAAACCTTTTTTTCCAATCATTATATGTAATGTTATCTGGTACATAATATGTTTTTCCGTTTGTATTTCTTGCTGCTCGCTCACTAAATTCAAATTCATCTTCAAACCATGGGGCTGTTGTAGATCTACACCATACATGAAAAGGTGGAGCCGTTACCCCCGGTTCATAATCTTTCATTTCATAAACTTTTCCATCTAATCCTCTACAAATGTCAGAAGTATGAGAATCTAGTGTTGCTACTATTTCATATTTTTCTACACCTAACTCATTAAAGCAATCTTTTCTTGAAGCACTTGAAAAAAATGCTGATTCTGTCATTACCAATCTAGCAGCTTTATTTTTTGATGAATTAAAATCTTTTGAAATTTTTTCTATTAGTTTATCTTGTGAATCTCCTCTTATAATTGCTTGTGTCAAATCTGTATGTAAAGTATTGATTAATGATACTTTATTTTTCCATATTCTATCAGAAAAAATTTGCTCATCTGGAGCCCATGGTTTTGAAATGATTTTATTTATAGTATTTACATCTAGTTTTGGAATATCAAAAGCTACATTATGACCTTTTTGTAATTCATAAGCACTTGTATAATATGTATTTTCGTATGTATTTAAAATAAAATCTTGTGTATCATTTGCTTCTTTATATGATAATGCTTCTATTTGTTGTTGTATCTGTAATTTCAATGCATCTAACCTTGAAATATGAACTTTTGCGCTTGCATTTTCTAATTCTTTTTTCCATATTAAATCAATTCCATTTTCTTGCCCATGTTTTATATATTCTTCTATATCCCACTTCAATTCTTTTAATTCATCAGAATTTAACCATTTATTAGCATCTTTTAATGATATTTGATTATTTATTACAAACCTTGTTAGCCAACTATTTATTTCTTTTTCTATATTTGTTTTTGCTTTATCATATTCTTCTAGTAATGTAGAAACATATTTATCTTCATTTTCTATTTGTGCTTTTTCTAAATATTCAAATCTTTTTATCCAATATTCCTTATCCCTATTCATCAAGCATCACCAACTTTTGCTGTTTTATCATCTTCTTGGCCATCATTATTATTTGTCTTTTTTTCTCCATTATTTACTGTTTTATTATTTTGCATTTGTTTTAATATTTTGTCATATTCTTGCTGATTTTCTTTTTCTTCGTTTTCAATTTGTTCAAGTTCTTCATCAACATCTCTAACCCATGGATGATTTGCTAATACTGTTTTCTTACTTATTGTTCCTGTGCTAACATTACAGTTAGATATTTTCTCTGTTTCATTTGTAATCATTGATTTATTAAAGATAAATTCTACCTCTTTGTTAGTATAATCTTTACTTTCTATTATTTTCATATATTCATATACGAAAAACATTAAATATTCTAAACTACTTTGAAATTCTGTTTCAATATTAGAACAATCTAAATCTAAATCATTGAATAACTCTTGTAAAGCAACACCGCTTTGTGCTGTTTGAAATTTTTCTGATTGTGTATCTACCCCTGCACCAGTTTCGTATATATCTCTTCTTAAAAGTTCGATAAATTCTTTAAAAGCCTTTATATCTATTGAAACATTTTCTCTTTTATAATCTCCATCTTCATCTAGGAATATTGTATTTAATTCTTGTAAATTCTTATTGAATTCTTTTATATCTTCGCCATAATTTTTTACAACATTGACACCGTTTGGGGTATCTTTTATTGTATCTGCATAAATTGATGTTAACTCATCATAGCAATCTACTAATGATTTTAAATAAAAAATCAATGGCTTTTCATCACCATTGTACTTCCAATATATGAATGGTATTCTAGTCCAATTAGTTGGCTTTCCATTTTTTATAAAATGACTACATAAGATTATTTCATCTTCATCTTTTGCATTTTCGTTTATAATAGTATCTTTTACTTCTTCAATTCTTTCAACATCATTTATTAGCTTGCCATCTTCATATACTAAATATCTTACGCCTTCTAAATCCCAATATTCTGCTTTCTTTATAATTTTCTTTTCTTTGCCTACATAAGCAATTACTTTATAAACTATTATTATAGCATCTAATTTCTCATGCTCATCATCTTTCCATAGAGCAACGATTTTTTCTGCTTTGATTCTTCTTAATTTTAGTTTTCCTTCTTCATCAATATATACTTGCCACCAACTAATTCCTTTATTGACCGCTTCTATTAGTGTATATTTTAATAGTTTATGAGTTCTATCATTAAATATTGTTTTCAATACCTTTTTAAAATCTTCATCTTCTTTTTCATCTTTTTTTAATATTTCTTTTACATTCATCTTCTTTTTTAATAAGAATCCTGCCTTTTGATTTACTAATTTTCTTGGTATTGAATGTGCTAATTTATAATTAGAAAAAAATTTATTTTCTATTATTCTTACTGCTCCACCATCAGCAATATAATATCTTTTTTTGTCTTTTATATCTCCTTCATTTTCATAATATCTTTGTCCTATTAGCATATCTTTTCTTTTTGGAGATTGTTCAAATTCATTAATTTCTTCTTTTATAAAATTTAAAAATCCTATTGTGTTTTTTGCTCCTTCTCGCAAGATATAATCTATTTTTTCCATTTCTGTTATTTCCATTATCTCAACTCCTATCTAGCAAAAAATGCACCTTTTTTCTTAACTGGGAATATTGTCATTAATAAGTATCTTAAAGCATCAAGAGCATGGTCATTAGTTTTAACAGGTTTATCTTCTCCTCTTTCTTGTGCTTTTGCATCCCATATATAGCTAAAAAATTCTTTTATCAAATTAGGACATCTTTTTGCTATAATATGTATCCTTCCTTCTTCAAGCCAATTTAAAACTAAATTTATTCCATCAACTACGGCATTATCTGCTTCTTTAACTTTAATATTGTTTTCTTTAAATAAATTTATAAGAGATGTTGCGCTTGGATCTATAATTGTTTTTCTTATTGGTAAATCTCTAATAAATTTCTTATAATCTTCTAAAAATAATGCATCAGTTTTTACAATTTTTTCTTCTTGACCATATTTATTTTTTTTAGTTCCTGTATTGTAATACTCATCTAAAATATACAAATGAGGTTTAGTTTTTATATATTTAATTCCACATAATAAAAACACCTGTGGATTAGTTATTCCATAATCAGATGTTACATAATAAAAATCAAATTTATCTGGAATTTCATTTTCTTTTATTGTGTGTTTATCTTTATTGAAATTATGATATATAATTCCTTCCGCAAGTACCCATAATCCTAAAATAAATCTTTGGAAAAAGACACCTACATACATACTTCTATATCTAGCTTTTACTTCTTCTGATAAACTTAAATTATCATCCATTGTAAAATGTAGATAAATTAATCCTTTTTCTTTTGCTTTATCAATCCAGTTAACTTTAAACCAATGATTTGGTCCTTCTGGATTACAGTTAAACCAATACTTTGAGCCTTCAACACTACAACGAGCAGTAGCTTGATTAACAAAACTTTCTGGCATCAATGCAACTTCATCTAAAAATACCCCTGCTGCTGTAATACCTTGAACTAGGTCTTGACTTCTTTCGTCTTTTCCACCAAACACATAAAAGTAATTAATTACTTCGCCTTTTGATATTTCTATTAAGTTATCTGACCTTTTATCTTTTATTGAATAACCTTGTACTCGTAGCATTAGCTTTAACCAAAAAAGTACATTTCTTCTAAATGCACTAATAGTTTTACCAGCCATTATAAAATTTTGACCATTAAATCTTGTCATAGCCCATAATACAAAAGATAAAGACATACTTACAGTTTTTCCAGACCTTATTGCTCCATCTGCAATGATTCCATTTTTATCTTTTACAGGACTATTATCACACCACCAAGTCAAAATTTTTCTTTGTTTTTTACTAAATTTTTTAAATTTGAATACAGTACCATTTTTTATTTTCTTTCTCAATGTGATAGCATTTTTCATTATTTGCTTTTTTAGATTAGAAATTCTTTCATCTAAACTTTTACTCTGTTGTTTCTTCTTCATAGTCATCCCATGCACTTTCTGCGCTATCTTGTAATGCTTTTATAAAGCTATCATCTTTGACATTGTCATTATTGCTTAAATCTTCTTTTGATGCTTCCATTTCTAATCTTATAATTTCTAATTCCATTCTTCTATCATCATTTTCAATCTTGTGTAAACTATCAACACATTTTCTTTTTTGATCCTGTATTCTCGTAAGAGCATCCTCTAATTTTTGTAATGGTGTAATTACATTAACTGCTTCAGTTGTTGTTTCTGTTTCTTTTTCTATTGTAGAACTATATTTTCTTTGTATAATTTTCTCAATATTCATGTCTTTGTTTTTATCTTTAAGTTCTTTAATTCTTTTTAGTATTCTCAGTTCTCTTATTGTTAATATTTTAAATTCTTCCTGTAATACATTTTTCTTGTCTTGAATTTCTAATTTTTTATAAAGTGATTGTTCTTCTTCTGATAAAACATCATAGAGTATTGTTTCATATTCTCCGGTAGTAAGAGCATTTTTATTTCCTGTTTTTGCTCCTGTTCCACCTTTATTTCCTTTTGCATTTTGATTTCCTTTTTGTGCTTGTTTTCTATTGCTTTTTCTTTTCCATTTATGCTTTTGAATTAACCACTTTAATTGATTAGGCTTAATGCTATGTTTTTGTTCTATTTCTTTATATGTTAATCCTAGCATATAGTCTTCTTTTATTTCTTCTATTTTCTTTTGATTCACAGCATCTCACCCACCTACCTTTTTTATAATTTATAATATCTATTATCTGTTTGCTTTTATCTTTTTTATTAAAGCTTTGGTAATAGGGTAAAATATTATTTCATAAATTATTTCAAAAATTGTTCCACCTACTATCATTGAAATTATTGTTTGCATTGGTAATATTCCAATAAAAGCAATAACAGAAAAAAGCATATTATCTATAAACTGTCCTACTATCGTTGAAGAAATTGCCCTAAAAAATAAATTGTTATTATATTTTTTCTTCAAGCCTTCCATAATTTTAGAATTCATTAAGGACCCTGTTATATAAGCAATAAAACTTGCTATTGCTATTCTTGGAGTTGTCCCTAATATTGTTGCAAATGCTGTTTGGTTAGTATATGTTTCTGAACTTGGAATACATATACTTAGCATATATAAAATTATAGCTATAAAGTTCATTGCATAACCTAAAATAATCATCTTTTTTGCTTTTTTATAGCCAAAAATCTCTGTTTGAACATCTTGTATAATAAAAACTAACGGAGATACCAAAATCCCCGTTGTTACTGTAAACATTAAAATATCTATATTCTTTGTTGCAAGAATATTTTGTATTATAATTCCAGCACAATAGATACCAAATAAATAATTTTCTATTTCTAATTTCTTCATTATCTTTCCTCCATATATCGTTGATATTTACACCACTCTATATAATTATTTGCTGATAAGAGTGCTATATTTGTTTTTTTACCTTTGGAGGATATTCGCCTACAAATCATGTGGTCATGAACAAAAGTATATTTTTGTTGTCCTAATGCGGCTGCCCTAATCCAACTCGCACTATCTACACTATAAAATTTATATCTATGTAAATCAGCCGTTTTTGTAAAACCTAATCCATGAACTTTTACACCTTTCTTATATGCATAATTAACTAATTTTCTTATCAATTCATATTCCTGTTTTTTAACATGAAAGACTAATCCTCCTATTGCTACATAATCATATTTTTCACACATATCTTTCCAATATTGCACACCTCTACCTTTATGCCATACAGGAATACATTTTTTATTTGTTTCTTTTTCTATTTGTTTTCTCCATTTTTCCACTTGCTTTAATCCAAAAATATTATCTACATCTATTTCAAAGAAATATTTAATATCATATTTATTAATAAATTCTATATATCTATTTACATACTTTTGCATTTCTTCAAGTGTGATTTTTGCTCCATTCATATATGAAAAAGCACCTGAGTCTAATAGAAAATTCTCATTTCCTACAAAGTCAAGTGCTTTTTTACATTTATTTTCGCCATTAAAAAAAGTTTCTAATGCATATTTAGCTTTATATTTTTTATAAATTTCTTGCCTTATTTGCTTATTCATGCCACTATTAATTCCTGCTAAAAATATCCTCATTCGATTTTGAATCCGCAATTAGGGCAAATTATTTCTTTTGATGGTTTTTCTTTTACTATTTCTGTACCTTGTATAAAATCCTCATCACTAACATCAAGTTCATTGATTAGATCTTCTATTTCTTCTTCATCTAATCCTGTTTTGCTTAAGTCGTATTCATTTTCTGCAAGTTCATTAAGTACACTTTCTAATTTTGAATAATCCCATTTTCCTGTTATTCTATTTAATGCTATATTTAATGCTTTTTCTTCTTCATTATTTAAGTTCACAATTACACAATCTGTTTCTTTAAAACCTTTTTCATGTAGTATATTTAATTTTTGGTGGCCAGAAACAACATTACCAGTCCTTTCGTTATATACAACAGGTTGCACATTACCAAATGAATTAAGGCTTTGTTCTAGTTTTTGGTATTCTTTATCTTCTTTTGTTAAATTTTTTCTTGGGTTGTAGTCTGCTGGTTTTAGCTTTTCTAGCGGCATTGTTTGAATTTTCACTTTTGAAATGTCCACTTTTCTCATCTCCTTCTCTAAAACATTTTTTATTGTTTTTACATTGCTTACAAGCCCTTTTCATGCACATTTCAAAATTCATATTCTTCAACCTTCTTTTGTTCATTTTATACTACATTTTTTACCCTATATATTACTAAAAGCCCACTATTTCTAGTGAGCTTATTGAAAATAAAAGGGGATTGTTTCTTGATAAAAACAATTTTTCACACTAACATTATAGATTTTCAAAAAAGAAGTGTCAAGGAAACATTTTGGAAATGTTTTTGAACTTAATATAATTTAACACCATCAATTCCAAAAAATAATACTGATAATTCTTTAATTGCTGCTTTCTTTGTATTATTTATTGTTTTTGTACTACAATTTAATTCCTCTGCAATTTCTTCATAAGTCATTGGATTTTCGTTTATGTATAACATTTTTATTACTTGTATTCTTCTTTGAATATCATCTCTATCTGAAGCTAAACATTTATAAGTATAATATTCTATACAATTATCAATATGTTTTAGCATTATTTCCGTTCTTTTCTTAGTCTTTAATATTGAATTAATAAATAAATTATCTATATCTTTGTCATAATCCATATCTTCTTTTACATCTTCTTTTTCAATATCTTCATATATTGCTTTATCTGCATGTTCCTTAAAATTATTATAATTCCTCAATAACATCTCTGTATTCCTTAATCTTCTATCATATCTATTTCTGATTTTATCTTGTTTTTCTTTTTCTATTTGTTTTACTGCATTTTCTGTTGCTTCTCTTACCATTTGTTTATAAATTTCTAAATTTTCTTTATCAAATACAAATTCTTTCATATTCTCATTTGACATTTTCTTTCTCCTTTCTACTTTTGTATCTTATAGCTGATAAAAAATGATATATGATGAATTTAAGTTATAAATAATATTTTTTTCTTTAATCTTTAATACCTTATTATTTTGTATTGCTTTATCTAATTGTTTTTCATTTTTTATATTTAATATCTCGACATTTCTAAAAGTTAATTCTTCATCCATTGTAACAATATTTTTCAATTTCATTTGCACCACTTACTGTTTTTAAAATCTTTTTCCATTTGTTTATATTTTTGTCTTGTATTTTTCCAATCTTTATTTTTATATAACCATTTTATACAAAATAAATAATATCTTATCTTTCGCATACTATTCCTCCTTATTATCTAAAATAATCTTTTCTGTATGTGGTCTGTATGGAAATTCTATATAAACTCTACTATCTTTTGACTGATACCAAGTTTTTCCTCCGTTATCAGAAAATACTTTTCCTTCTATATCATAAGCCTGTCCATCTTCATTTTTAAATACTCTTGGACATCTTTTATTTTGATAACAAGTATCTTTTGAATAAGCTAATTTTTCCCATTCATCATCTGCACCTGTTAAAGGAAGTATGGGCTCATAATTTAGCAATTTATTAAGCATATTTTTTGCATAAGAAGCACTAAAACCACTATGTCCTTGATTAGCAAACAATTCTACAATTTCCATCATATCAGCATTTATTAATTTTTGTATTTCTTTTCCTTCTTGATCATCTTCACATTTTTCTAATAACATATTTAATTCTCTTTCTGCATGTTTTTCTAAATTACTCTTTTCACCTAAAATATTCTCTATTTTTTTATACATTTCTGGATTATCTTCTTCTTTTATGAAATCTTTGTTTTTTAAAGATTCTAATACCCTTATTAAACTTTCTATGCTTTCATTATGATAAAATGTTAATTCCACTAAACAATTACATTCTTTCATTATCCTTAAAGTTTCTTCATCTTCTGTTGTATCATTTACTTTATATTTATTTTTATTATCATGTTCATATATTCTAACTATTTTTTTATTATTTATACCAACACCTATATTTGAAATCTTTGCTTTTTGTAAATCTTTTGAATATTCTACTTTAATCATTATCTTCGTTCCTCCAATCTATTATTAAATTTAATTTTTTATCTATATCTCTTAATGTTTGAAAAAAACTTTCTTGTGCATTATAAGAGGCTGTCGCCATCATCACAATTGTTTCTTTTAATCCTTTGATTTGTGATTCACTTTGATTTTTCATTGTCTTTATTGAAAATTCGTGTAACTTTTTCTCATCTTTAAGCATATTTTCTTTTTTTACTAACTCTTTCTTATATTCTTGATCTAATATTAAAATTTGCTCATCTCTACTTTTTAGTTCCTTTATTAATTCTTCTTTACTTAAATTCTCATAATTTCTATTATACATAATTATTTCTCCTTCCTACCGACAGTTTTGTCGGTACCATTCTTCTTTTAATACAACACCAGGAAAACTATATGCTCTTATTACTAATATTGGTATCATTTCTCTATTTTCTGTATAAGTAATATTCTCTATTCTAAATAACTTGTTATTAAATATGAAATATCCATCTCTTCCATATTTCTTATGAATTTTATCTGCTAATTTTAATAGAAACTTTTTCATAATTTTCTCCTTTCGACTTTTATATTTTCTTCCATTACATCAAGCTCTTTTATTTTAGGATTAACATATAAACATATATCATAAGAATTGTTTTCTTTATCACAGTGTAAATTAAAACAAATATTCCTTTTATCTTTATATTTTTCATAAAACTTTCTGATTTTTTTATGTATTTTTTTACAATCTCTTTCTATGCTCATTTTTACACCTCTTTTTCTATATTATCGACAGGGCAAAACCATATTCGACCATCGGCTTGTTGTATATGTACACTTTCTTGATTTCGTCCTGTAGGTTTGTATTGATCTATAACTATTCCTTCGTGATTATCATATGTAATGACATGTTTTCCTAATAAATTTTTAATCATAGTAATAACCTCCATCAAAACTATTTTCTTCAAATTGCTCATGCGTTAATATTCTTAACAACTTAACTTCTTTCTTCCTTATGCTTTCCTTTATATCAGAATAACTAAATGTAGTTATATCTTTTTTAATACCTATATAAAAAATATCGCCATCTTCTTCAATTTCTAGCACATCTCCTTGCTCTATTAAATCTAACAAATCTCTACTATGTTTTTTTATTTTTCCAATTGATGCATCTAAAAAAAATGCTAATTTTAAAAGATCCTTATTTTTATCTATCGGAAATATATAACCTTTTTCTGTTCTAACAAATTCTCCTGGTTGTCCTAAATCCTCATTACAACATTTGAATTTGCCATCAATAGTTTTTACTATATTACACAAATCTTTGTCATTATATTTATTCAAGCATTTGCTACAAGTGTTTTTAACATATTCTTTATCATCCAATTTATGTTCCTCCTTTATTTTATTTCTATCGTGCCATCTCCAATAATTAATGGCATTTTATTTCTTATGTTGTCTATATTTCTTATTAATTTAAAATTTCCTTCTCTTTCACTTGTACTAATATCTGGATTACCTATCTCTTTTAAACAAAATACTCTTAACTTTGCTAATAAAGTATTTAATTCTATATAATCTCGTTCTTCCATCTAAATACCTTCTCTCATTAATTTTACAATTTCTATTGATAACTTTTGGCAATTATTAAAATCAAATACCAATCTACCTGCACTATCCTTTTCTAAATTTCTGGCTATTGCATCTATTATTACTTGTTTTGGTATAAACCCTCTATCAAAAGCTGTCATTAATTGACTTCTTTGTATGTGATTTTCCGCTTCTAATTCAGTTATTCTTTCTTTTTGTTTATGATATTCTTTGTAATAATCTATATCATCATCAACTACAAATGTTGGCACTTCATATATTTGTGCTAAAAAGTATTCTGCTAATTCTTCTTTTCCATTTTCTTGTAATTTTTTTGCCGTTCTTCTATATAATAATCTCAAATCATTATTAGTTTTATCTAAATTGCCTAGCTCTTTTAAAATATTTTTTATTGCTTGTGTTAATCCTTTATCTCCTGTTGTATCTAAACTTTTTAATAATTCTATATCTTCTTCTATGTTACTCATCTAACCACCCCATTTTTATTATAAATTTTGAATTTTTCTTCTAATTCTTCTACACTATAATCTGCTCTAAATTGGTTATAACTTTTTTTATCCATTTCTTTTAATTTTTGCCACAATTCCGGATAATATTTATATAAATTTTTTAGTTCTTTAAGATTCTTTAAAGGACAACACCAACAACTTACTCTATTAAATCTTTCATATAATCCATTCCAATCAAATCCTCTAGCATAGCAATATTTTAAGCAATCCGCTTCTGTCATTTTCCAACTTACAAGTGGATAACATTTATCTTTTATTCTTTTAGTTTCATCATAAGCTATTCCAACATATTCAACATACCCTTCTTTTTCATATTGTTTTAAATAATTTTTTATTGTTTGTGTTTTTAAGTTGCTAGTACACCATCTACATCTCATTGTTGCCCAGCCATAACCTTTCTTTCCTTTATTTTTTCCTTTTATTTTCTCATGCTCAAACATATAATAATCAAAGCTATGTTTAGGAATTAATATTGTTATTTCTTTTCCATAATTATGTGCTATATAACTTTGTATTTTCTTAATATGCTCTAACATATCTGGAAAATCCTTACCTATATCACAAAAAATTATCTTATCTATTAACATATTTTCTTCTAGCATACGAAGTAACATTGCTGTACTGTCTTTTCCTCCACTAAAACTTACTATATGTTTCATAACTACACCTCGATTTCTTCAATAAATTTTGGCTTATTTTCATCTAGTACAATTATCTCTTTTTCTCCCCTACGAAGAAATAATGCTAATACATCTTTTTTTCTAACTTCATATTTTGTAATTTTATTTACCTTTCTTTCTTTTGCGAATCTCTTTGCTATTTCTAAATCTAATGTATAAGCAATCCATTGTTTTTCTCCTGGTCTCTTCGCTCTATAAACTGTTATAAAATATGGCAAATAATTGAATTCTTTTACTTCTGATGGTTTCATAATACTTTTTTGTCTTTGACTTCTGTCTGATGAAAATAACTTTTTCCATAATTCAATATCAGAAAATCCTGTATAACTTACCCATAATGTAGATAATAAAAACCAATATCCATAATTTGTTAGTTTTTCACAATGTTCACTAAAATACTTTATAGCTTCTGGTGTTCCTTCTCTCTTAATTATTTCTTGTGCCATAAACTTATCATTAAAATTAAATCTAAAATATGGTGATATATCTGCCATTTTATTTTCTCCTTTCCTCTTCCTCATCGCATTCTCTTGCAACCTGTAATATACACATTAAGGTTATTCCTACAAATACACCTATTGCAAATATTAGACATCCTATAAAAATATTCATTACTTATTCCTCCTATAATTTCATTTGTGTTCCTTCTATTCCTAAAACTTTATGAATTTGTTTAATTGATTCTTGTACCTTTGGATTAATTAAAAGGAGATAATTTTCGCATTGTTGCTTACCTTTAAAATTAACGTCTTCAAGTAAATTGCAACCAGCACATGTAGGACATTTTCCAACCAATATTGGATACCTGTTATACATTTTTTTATCTCCTTTCCTCATTATTTTGTTTTCTCTTTCATTTGATATATATATACTGTTTCTCTTAAACTATCTAATTCAATTGCTTGATTTATTATTTTATCTTCTTTTTCTTTAATAATTTTTTGTGATTCATAATTGTTAATAAGATAACCTAAACCAAAGCCAAATAAGAATATAAATAAAATAATAAATAATGCTTTTATTGCTTCTGATTTTTTATATATTTCTTTATCATAAATCTTCATCTATTTTTTCCTCCTTTGAATATTTATAAAATTCTGCATCTATCATTGAAATACAATAAATAGAATATTGCTTTCGTGGTTGATATATCCTAATACAATCATCTCTTTTCTCTATTCCTACTACATCAAAACCACCTATTTTTGATTCTACTATTTCATAATACTTGGATAAAATTTCATATACTTTATCTATGTACTCTGGAAATCTTTTAAATCTCATTAAACTTTGTGCTATTTGACTTATTGTTAATGTTCTGCCAAATGTTATTTTTTTATAATGACTATCTATTAAATATTGATTAGATAAATTAGTTAATTCTTCTATTAGTCCCTTCTCTCTTTGTGGTTTTTGATTTTGAATTTGCAAATCAAATATTGATAGTTGTTTTTCCATTACTTTCTGCATTTTGTTTTCCTTTCATTTGAGAGGTCTTATATCCTAACTCTTGATATGTATAACTAATCTTTACTTTCGTTTTTGGATCTTCAAATAATATAAAATTAGGATACCTTTTTACTTCATTTAATAATCTTCCTCTATACTTTGGTATTACTATCATTAGTATTTCAATCCTACCTTTCTTTAACTGCATAATATTTCCAATATCTATTTGAAACATAAATGTCGTAACCATTTTGAGTACACCTATAATGCACATTTTCTTTAAATTGTTTATTTATTAATTCTTTTCTTGATATTACTTGGCAATTATATTCTGTTGTCTTGTCTGATAATCTATTGTATATTTTAAATGTTTTAATTAACATTTAATCTCCTCCTCATCATCTTCAATTTTCACAGCTATTAATTTGTTTGAATCTTCCTGTCTTCCTCTTCTTCTTGCTGTTGGACTTGCTAAAAAACTAATATATTTTTCTGTTACCCCAAACCTTTTTGCTAAATATTCTCTTGTACCTAGATCTATAAATTTATCTCCTTTATAAATTGCATATTCTTTTTTTTCTTTCATATTGCTTACACTTCCTTAATTTTTAAATTAAATTTATCTTCAAATACTTTCTTTTTTGCAATATATTCTTTTGTCTTAAAACCTTTTACATCTATAATTTCACTACTTCCATCATTGTTAAAAATTATAAAATCTGCTTTATAAGAAAGTCCAGAAGCTAATATAAAAGTAGGCTGCAAACAAAATCCTTTAATGTCCTTCGCTTGTAGCCTTATTTTTAGTTCATTATAATAATTTGCCTCTTTTTCGCTATCAAAAACATGTCCATCAATTTTAGTTTTTTTTGCTCCATATTTACTTCTATTTCCTCCAGCAAATACTTTTTTTCCTCTACTTTGCAAATATTCTTGATATTTTTCAATGTTCCAATGTTCTTGCTTATTCATATTTTTTTATTTCCTCTTCTAATATTTTCTCAATAAAATCTAACCATTCTACTGTTTCTTCTTTGATTCTTACTTCACTTGGATTGCTTGGAATAAATAGTTTCATATTTTCAATTCTATCTTTTGTTATTAACAGTGCTTTCTCTATATTCATATAAAATCTCTCCTATTTATAACTTCCATTCGTGTTTGTTTCTGTATATTAAAAATGATATTTATAGAAGTTCTAATATTTACCTATATCATTGCCATAATTACCTTTTGTTTTTTGTATAAATTCATCCATAGCTTTTACTACATCATCTCTATTAGCATTTGATACATACATCATCTGTGCTGTATCTGGTTTTTCATTAAACTTAAATGTTAGTACAATAAATCCAAAGTCTTCTGGCAATTCATTATCTACTTTTCTTGCGATTTTTTGTAATTTACTTTTTACTATTTCCTCATCTTGATTCATTTTCTCACACCTGCCTTTCTATCAATTTTTCTTAACAGCTGTGTAACAAATGTTATTTGTTTGTTACATTCTGTCACTTTATCTCTTTCAGAACAAAATATTTTGCAACAATTTCTACATACTTTTTCCATTTATTATATTCTCCTCTTTTTCAAAATCTTTTCTTAAAATTTTTATAAAATAATTAATAAAATCTGTTAATTTGTCTTCATTATCAATTAAAATATATTTTTTTGTTTGCAAATATTTTAATAAAAACTTTGTTCTTGTTAATGAGTTTAAATATATTTTATACGGACTAAAATATATTTCTTTTATGGTCCAGTATTGTAATTCATAATCTAGCTGTTGTTCATCAGTTAAATATTTTAAAAGTTCTATATCAGAAAAATATAGTTCTAAATTCTGTAAACAAGTTATTAAAGCCGTTCTGTCAATGTCTGAAATGTTTTCATCATTTTTTTGACCATTTATTATATATATAAATAAATTATTTAATTTAGTTTTATTTAATTTAGTTTTAATAATATTATTTAATTTATTTTCTTTTATTTTATTTTCTTTTATTTTGTTATTTTTTGTTATAGGTTTTCGTAACAAACCCATAACATTGTTATTGTTTTTTGTAACATTTGTTATAAATTTTGTAACACTTGTTATACTTTTGTTATTTTTATCAATATATGGTCTTTTAATTATTCGTTTTTTTTTCTCTTTTTTGCCCCATCTCTTTTCAGCACTTTTCTTTCCCGCTTCACTTCTTTTTTCTCTAACACTTTCCATTTTTGACATTCTATTTAATAAACTTTCTGACCAAAAATATGTACCATCTGTATTAAATAATCCATTACCTTGTGAACTTTCTTTATATTCATTAATGCAATCTTGAATATATTTCTCTACATTTATTTTGGTATGTGTTTGCATTTGTATTGCTCTATATGTTGTTTTATCTAATGATAGTTTATATGTAGATTCATTTCTTAACATTTCTATAATAGCCCAATATAAACCGTATCCTTCTAATTGATAGTCACATCTCATTGACAATATTTTAGGGTCAGAGAGTGCATTTGAATCATGACTAAAATAATATGTATCTTTACTTCTTGTTTTGTTATCTTTCATTTATTACACTCTCCTTTTCCTAAAATATCATCTATGGTAATTTGCCTTTTTTTATAGAAATCTAGTAGCATTTTTTTTTCACAAGTTGGTCCTATTTGCTTTTCCTTACTCTTTTTACTTTTTAATTTTCTTCCACATCTTTTGCATACTATAACTTCCATATTCATATCCTCACTTTAAGATATTAGTTAAAGAAATCATCATCAAAATTACTATTATCTTTGCTATTAGAATTTTCTACTTCATTTTGTTCTATTTGTTCAACAGTTTGTGTATTAACTTCTTGTTTTTCTTCACTAATATTAGTTTCTACTACTTCATGATTAGTAACTTCTATATCTTGACTTTCTATATAATCATAATCTCCATTCTCTTTTATTTCTGCCATATCTTTTGTATATGCTTCTTGCATTTCAATTGACATTATTCCCCATTTAGAAATTAGCTGTCTTAACATTGTTTTAAATGCCATTCCATCAAAATCTTTATACCAAAAACTACTATATTTCCACATATCTTTTTGAGGTATTTTTCCATCTAATATTTTTTGATATGTTTCTTTATTAAATGCTTGGCTATATTTATCTGCATGTGATAACATTTTCTTTTTAGTCCAATACATTGTTTTTCTAAATCCATTTAGATATTCAAACATTGCATAATAACCAATTGTTGGTGTTTGTTCTCTTATATCATCATCTTCAATAAGATTTACCTCAATTGTTTCATTTAATGGATCATATTTAATTAATTCTCCTTCTTTTATTGCCATTACATTAATTGTTCTATATGTACCCGTTCTTTCTGCTAGTTGTATATAACCTTTATATCCCAATTGAAATTGTGCTACTTTTATTTTTATTTCTTTTCCGTTTGCATCATAAGATTTTTTATTAAATGGTACCATGTAGTATTGACCTAATTGAGGACTAGGACTTAATTTTAATGCTTCCCCTAAAAATGCTGCTGATATAATTGAACTATGTTCACATTCTTGTAATGCTGGGTTTGTACTAACAGCACTTAATATACTTGTAATAAATCTTTGGCCATTTGCACCTCCTACTGTTTCATTGATTTTTCTTCTTATTGCATCTCCCATTAAGAAATTACTAAATGTTTTTTGATTATTTGATTTTGTTAAACTATTATTTACTGCCATTTTAATTTTCTCCTTTCTTATATTTCCATACTATTTATACTTTTAAAGAATTGAATATAAAATTTTGTTCTTCTTTTTTGTATTTCTTCATCTGGCGAAATATTTTTTATATTTCTTAACCAATTTACCTTATCTATCCCACATTTATAATCATATGCTTCATTAAGTATTGGTATAAGAATTATTTGATCATCATTATTTAGTTTTCGTAGACATTCATCACATACTGATTTTTCTGATGAGTTATATTCCGTTAATTCATGTAAATTTATGATAAAATAATCTACACTATTTGACTCATTTTTATATAATCTTGCCATTAACTATTCCTCCATTAATTATTGTTAGGTACTCTTTCAAATTTAATATTATTTGATTTTAAAAACTCTTTTAATGCAAATTTTTGTCTTTGTGTTACATGTACTCTAAAATCTAATATTTGTAATTCTTCATCTTCTGGTGAATTTCCTAAACTTTCTGTTACATTTTCTGTATTATTTGTTATTTTTTCTTCACTTTTTGTTATATTTTGTGAACTTTCTTCTTTTTGTTTTAACATTTCTAATTTTTTATTATTCTCAATAATAGTATTGCCTTTTAAAATTGCCATTGTTAATACTGAAGGATTAGAGATATTATTAAAATATTCCATCTTCACTTGCTTATTTATATCTTCTTCTTTAAATTGGCTATCAATAACAGCCATATCTGTTTTTGTTTTTGCCAAAGTGTGTAAAATATCTTTCTCTATTTGTTCCATCTTATATGTAGCATTTAGCCATCTTTCATTGTATATGTCATCAAAATTAATTAAATCAGCATAATCTCCTACATTTTCTAAAAAGAAATTCATTATTTGTTTTAATTTTTCATCTTTTATTTGTTGCTCATAACTCTTTATTTGTGTATCTGCATGAGTGCTAGCTTCTTTTACTAAATCAATTAATTCATTACATTGTTTTTCAAAAGGTAAATATGGCTCTAATACAGTGTTTTTTACTCTGATTTTTTCATCATTAAGTGCTTTTGCTAATTTGTTAAAATTTGCTCTATCTGCTTTTGCTTCCTTTATATTTTCTTCTGAATATACTATATTTTTGTAATTTTCTACCTTTGTAGTTATTTCTTGTTTTAATTGTTCAAAATTAAATTTTATAGGCTCCAATGCCTTAATCTCACTTACTTCTAATTGCATATATAATTCCTCCAATTCTTTTTAATTTCGTTTACTATTTTCATATCTTTTTCACTATTAGGATTAAATTTAGGGCTTTCATAAGTTAATATGCATCTTTTATACCACTCAATAGCTTTTTGCATTTCTTCTTTGATGTCTGCTTTTTCTATTGGATATATTCTTATATCTCTATCATCTATTGGAATATTGTTTAGATTTTCATAATCTTCATTTTCTATATATGCCACCCCAAATAATATGTCTTTTAGTTTTGCTAACTCGCAATAAAGTTGTGCTTGATACCAATATTCAATAGGTATGTTTCTATCCCAATATTTTTTGTTTTTTACATTAGTTGTTTTTATTTCTATAAGCGTTTTCTTTTCTTCATCAATTCCATCTACCATTCCACCAAAAATAGGATTATCCTTAAAATTGTCAAATTTGATTTCATTTTTATCAAATGTTTTAATATTAAAGTCATACATATCTTCAATTTCTTTAATAATTGGTTTTTCTAAAACTTGTCCTACTTTTAGGTATTTATCTGGAATTACTGGTTTATATAATCCTGTCATTTCTGCCCATGCACTAAAAGGACTATTGAATTTATTCAATCCTAAAATCGTCGCCAACCTTGTGCCTGTAATTTTCTTTTGTTTTAATTGTTCTTTTCCTTCAAGAACTTTTATTGTTGTTTTATTTACTTGAATTTTCATTTGTTCCTCCTTTATTAATTTTTTTATTTTTAGTTTTTCTTAATAAAATTTCTAACAATGCTTTTATTCCTCTTGGTTTCTGTATCTGTCCAACAATAGATATTTTTCCTGTAAAAGCATAATATTCAATTAATTGGTCATCATATTTTGTTCTTGTATGAAAATGTCCTGTATTAGGATTTTTTAATACATAACTAATATTATTCGCTTGTAGTTTTTTTTCTACTTCTTCTAGTAATTTCTTACCTTTTTTCCTTAATTGTTGTTTCTTAACCTCTTGTTCTTCAAATTGTAGACAATCTTCACAAGTTCTAAGATATCCTGGTTCTTCTCCATCTATATATGCTCCACAAACTTGACAACATAAACCATCTGCAACATAATCATCAAAATAACTCATTAATCTATCCCCCTTTTTATAAATATTGTGAATATTTTTCACTAATAGATTTAATCCATTCCCTATCAACTCTATCTAAATATGTGCTCCATGCCTTTTTGTAAGAGTTCCACCACCATTTTCTGCTTTTTAGAGCAACTATTAATTGTCTTTGAATTTTCATAGTAAATTTTATATATGCTCTATCTCCTTCAATATAAGCTGTTAAATTCTCATCTTCAAAAAATATTTCTTTTTTTACTTCTTTCACTTCTCCTTTAAGAGATGCAACATATAATTTATAAATATTACTATTCTTTCTCCATTTATATTTAGGTTGTAATTGTTCAAATATTTCTATAAATTTTTTATTATCAATAGTTGCTAAACACATAATATCTTTTGTTGGATCTAAATTTAATTCTATAAGTCTTTTTATTCCTTGAATGATATATTTTACTTTATCTTCTTTTGAATCTTCCTTTTTAGATTCTTCTATTTGTTGTCTTAAATCATCAAACCACTTATAAAATTCATTAGATTTTTGTAATATTGCTTCCCCTTTATCTAATTTTTTTGAATTATAATTAGCTGGTCCTGCAACCATAACCGAAACATGCTGTGCTTCTAATTCTAAAATTTGTGTATATTTTTTATAAGTTTGGTCTAATAACTTTTGTTTTTTTACATCTGATATATTCCAACTTAAAATTTCTTCTATATATGATTTATAAGATTGTGCTGATAAATCTCCTCTATTTCCATTGAAACTATTACTATTTGCTCTATTAACTAGGTTTGAATCTAATTGATGTATTTCCATTTTTAATCCTTTCCAGCATCTAATGCTTTTCTTATTTTTGTTCTTTCTATCCCTTGTGCCATCACTTGAGATAACATTATTTCTTTTCTTTCCTCTGGTGGTATTTCGTCTAAATTTGTTGCTTTCAAATTTTTAGGAAAAATTCTATTTTTATTTAAAAATGCTCTATAAAAAACTAATTCCTGTTTATAAAAGTCTTCCAAATAAATTGAAAACATATATTTAAACTCTATTGCTTGTGAAGCAGTTAATTTTGTATAATGTTTGATTTTTGATTTATAACATTTATATAATGGTGCATTATCAAAGAAAGCATATAATATTTGAGAAGCTAATCTTACTTCTATATCTGTTCTTAAATTAATATAGATTTCTTTCACTTCATCTTCTTGTATTTCTTCTTCTGATATTCCATATTTTTTCATTAATTTTTTTAATAATTCTGTTGCATTTTCTTTTTCTCCTGATACCCCTCTATCACTTAATGCTTTTAATTTTTTTAATAATTCTGTTTTTTCCAAATTTCTCACCCCTATATCTCTGGCAATAATAATGGTGGTCGAATATCTTTAATAACATATTCATTCCAAAATTTAATTTCTTCTTGCTCCAGATATTGAATATCTTTTTCTACTTCACTTCTTAAAATAGTATAGGTTTTTCTTATTTGATAATCAGCTGAATATTTTAATTCTGCAACTAACTTCGCAAACGTAAATCCTGTAACGTTCAAATAATGTAATACTTGACAATAATAAGCATCTGGTATATTTTCATCTTTCCAATTCTCATATTGCATACTTCTTACTATTTCTGTTGTTTTAACTTCTAATACTCCTTTTTCTCCTGTTTCTTTATTAGTTAATATTCCATCTAAACTAGCAAAAAGAAATGGATATTTAGAATGTTTTATTATTGTATTTTCTTCATGCAATACTTCATATTCCGGATTATTTAATGCAAACATCTGCCTTATATGATCCTCTGCTTGTATTCCATATTGAACATAAGGTTTATCTGATATATCTGGTGTTTCTATTCTTCCTGTCTTTTCCTCCCATAATTGAACATTATTTTTCCATTTGCTTTTACCTATTACAACTGCTGCATCACTACCACCAATTCCTTTTTTTCTTTCTTGTAACCATTGTTCTCTACTTTTAGATTGTTTTTTTTCATTCATTTCTATTTCCTCCCTTTATTCCAATAACAACCTTGACAATTAGAATTAGGGCAATCACATCCATTAGGACAACTACACATCTATACTTTCTCCTTTCGATATGAATTTATTATTTTTTGTGCATCTTCCATTGCTTCTCTAAAACCACATTCTGAACATATATCTGTTTTATTATCTCTACGACTTAATGCTGGCCTATCTCCCAATGGTCCTCCACATTTAGGGCATTTCTTCTTCATTAATAAATCCCCCTTTTATTTCTTCGTAACATTTTTTACATATCTTTTGCTCCTTAAAGTCAATTAATTCTTTTTGTTTTCCACAAAAGATACACTCTTGTTGATGTTTTCTTAAAATGATATCTTTTCCTTCTGTTAAAAATAAGATTTTATCTTTTTCTTTTATTTCAAGCTGATTTCTTATTTCAACTGGAATAACAACTCTGCCTAAATTATCAACAGGTCTTGTAATTCCTGTATTATTCATTTCCTTTCTCCTTCCTTGCAACTGCCTATATTATGTGATATACTATAAACAGAAACACTTAAAAAATTGTTTTTTAAATAGAGTTATCTAATTTGTTTGGCGACGGTTGGGTAACTCTATTACATTATCGCCATCACTATCATTAAGAATATACAAATATTCATCTTCATAAATTTTCATATCTTCTTTTATAATAGTTTTGGCTTTTTCAATGTTTTCCTCATTTAATGCAACTAATATTTTTTTACATAAGTCATATCTATCCTTTGCTGCATTTTCTGTATCTAACATTCTTCTATTTTCATCTGACATTTTTTTCACACTCCTTTCAATTTAATTAATCCAAATTTATATTTAATAGTTATTGGATCCCTAATTTTGATTTTGGTACTGGCAAATTATATAGTTTATCTTGTAATATCTTTAATGTTTCTTTCATCTTTGCCAATCTTTCCTTATCTACTTGTAAATAACTACATTCTTCTAATAATATTTCGTAATATTCCATTTAAAAATCTCCTCCAAAAATCGCTACAAATTTTATAATTCCCCTTTTTAACTTGTTATTTTCATAACTTGTTTTCTCTAATTCTAACTTTAATTTTTCTATTTCTTCGTTCTTTTGTGTTCTTATTTCAAAATTAACTTGTTCTCTTTTTTGGAAATGTTCAATTTTCTTTTTCATTTCTTCATATTCTGCAATACTTATAACCATTTCATCTGGTCCTACCCCTTGAAATACATTTGATTCTTCCATTATTTTCTACCTCCTTTTTTCATTCTTTTAGGTTCTTCATAATTCCAATATTTTTTTGATGTATGATAAAACATAAGTAATCCATAAAAACCATAAAATATAGCTTGTCCAAATGTAATATCTCCACCTTCTAATTGTGCTACTACTATAAAAACAAATATAAAACTAATTACACATAACATTTTATTTTACCTCCTTCAATTCTTTTACATTTGTTAAATCTGTTAAATCTTGTCCTTCGTATTTTTCTAAAAATTCTAACAATGCTGATCTCCTTATTTTAAAACTTCCTAATTTTAATGCTGGTAAATATCCTTTTTTTATTAATTCGTAAACATAATTAGAATTTGTTTTTATTAATTTCGCTACCTCTGAAACTGTATATAAAACATCTTCCATTCAAATTCTCCTTTCTTGTGTGTTGTGCCGCATTTTTAAAAATTTTTTTCATCTTTACTTCCTTTCTTTTTGTTAATTTTTTTAACATTTTAAGACAAAATAATATACTTTCTAAAATCTAAACCGTTAAGTTCGCAGAATTTTATAATTCCATTACATACCTTATCGCTATTGCCCTCCACTTTATTATTTAAAATTCTGCTTACATAAGCTGGTGCTACACTTATTTCTTCCGCGAACCACGTTTGATTTCCCCTAAAATGTTCATTTATTAATTCTTGAACTGCTGCTACATTTACTTTCACTACATTTTTTCCTCCTTTCTTTTTTTGTTAATTTTTTTAACAAATTCATTATATACATCCTTTTAAAAAATGTCAATACTTTTGTTAAATTTTTTAACATTTTTATTGATTTTTTTTAAAACTTGTGTTATTCTATGTCTAGGAGGTTTTTTTATATGTTTAATAAAATAGATTTTGCAAATATTTTAAAAAAAATTAATTCATTATATGAAAATCAAACACAATTTGCTAATGCCTCTGGAGTTAATAGAACATATTTATCACAATATATGAACTTAAAATTAGATACCCCCCCATCTCCTAAAATTTTAAAGGGTATTGCAAATGCTTCAAAAGGATTAACAACCTATGATGATTTGATGAAAATATGTGATTATATAGATATAATTGATAATTTTTTTGAAGATTCTATTCATCAACACGGTAATTCTATTCCTATTATTGATAATATAATTTTTGAAAATGGATCATTTATGGCTAATCATAATGGTAAGTATATTAATTTAGAAGATAAGCTAAATCCTTCAAAAGAATATTTTGCTTATAAGGTATCTGATGATTCTATGTTACCTTTGTTAGATGTTGGAGACTTAGCTATTGTTTGTAAACAAAATAATTATGAGAATGGAAAGACATACTTAATTATGATAAATGATAATATTGTTTGTATTAGGAAAATAATAATAGTACAAGATATTATTGAACTACATGCAATGAATCCATATTATCCTGTTAAAAAATTATCAAATAATGATTTTAAAATAATTGGTAGAGTTATTAAAGCAGAAAATAAAAGTGCTTTTAAATAGAATAAAACGAAGGGGGTGAAATGAATGTTAATGAATTCTAACGGAAGAATTACAGGTGTTATTCCTGGATTAATTTTAATAATTTTTCTGATTATATTTTTCATCTTTATAAATTCTACTACTAATAAATCAGAAGAAAATTATTCCGTATTAAAAGACTTTATGGAAGCGGAAGAAATAAAAAATTCTTTAAGTATATTAACTGAATGCGGTTTTACTAATTATTCTTTATCTCGTGATGATTCTCTTGACAATTTAGATGGAGAAAATACACTAGGTTTTAGAATAAAAACAGATAATTACAACGCGATTCTTTATTTAAAAGATGGTGTTATTAAATCTATTAGATTTGCAGATAATTATTTATATAATGAAGGAAACTATATTAGTACAATGCAAAATTATATAAAATAAAAGGATAATGTGTTTTGAGTTTTGCGGCACAACACACATTATCCAGAGCATAGACACTTTGAAAAGTGACTACATTTGTATTATATCTAAATGTACCTTATTTTTCAAGTGTTTATGGAAATAAATATTAGAAAAATGGAGGTTTTTTTATGTCACAAATTAATGTTAGAAAAAGAGGTCAAAAATGGCAGTATCAATTTGAAGCTGCAAAAATTGAAGGAAAAAGAAAACAAATTACAAAATCTGGTTTCAATACGAAAAAGGAAGCACTTGATGCAGGTGTGAAAGCTCTAGCAGAATATAATAACTCTGGACTACATTTTGAGCCATCAGAAATATCAATGTCAGATTATCTTGATTACTGGTTAGAAAATTATGTAGAATTGAATTTAAGAACAAATACTATTACTAACTACAAGGGTATTGTAGAAAATTATTTAAAACCATCATTGGGTATATATAAATTAAAGTCATTAACACCAAGTATTCTACAAAATTATATAAATAAAAAATATATAAATGGATCTTCCAAAAGTATGTTAAAAAGAATATCTAGTGTACTAAATTTATCATTAAAATATGCTGTCCACCCATGTAAGTTTATTAAAGAAAATCCTATGCAATATATTTCTATGCCTAAATATGAAAAGAAAAATACGGAAGAAGTAAAAACCATAACCTTAGAAGAATTTAATACTATAATAGATAGATTTCCAGAAACTACAGATTATTATTTACCACTAATGATTGGTTTCTATACTGGTTGCAGAATAGGCGAAGTTTTGTCTTTAACATGGGATGATATAGATTTTAAAAATAAAACAATATCAATCAATAAATCCTTAATTTTTAATGATGATAATAAGCAATGGTATTTTGGACCTACTAAAACATTTACAAGCAATAGAACTATTAAAATAGGAGATACTCTAATTAACATACTAAAAAAATTCAAAAAGAAACAAATGGAAAATAAACTTAAATATGGAGAATATTATAAAATAATATATTCAAAAGAAGAATTGGTAAATAATAAGAAATTAAAAAGATTATATGTTTTATATGCTAGTATTCCTAGTGGAGATTTAAAACAAGAATCTCTTATATGTTCAAGAATAGATGGAAATTTACTTACAACTAATGGAATGAAATATGTATCAAAAGTTGTAAATTATGAACTTAATATAGATTTTAAATTTCATAGTTTAAGACATACTCATGCTACTTTATTGATACAAAATGGAGCAAATATAAAAGATGTTCAAACAAGATTAGGTCATGCAAGTATTGAAACTACATTAGATACCTATACTCATCCAACAGAAAATAGTTCAAAAAACACAGTTAATTTATTTGAACAAATTTCAAAAGCAAAATAGAAGAGGAGATTTTTTCTCCTCTATATTTTTTGTCAACGGAAGAATTTTTTGGTTGACAAATCGTTGACAAAACAACGTATTTTAATTTCTAATCATTGATATTTAGCCCATCTGCTACTTTATATTCTATATCTTCCATATGTGGAAACATTTCTTTTACTCTTTTTAATGTCAACATTTGCATGTGTGGTTGTGGATTTTTTTTGTGAATAGATAATAATTTTTGTGTATAACAATTATCCGCTGTTTTAAATAACATATATCTATTTCCTACATAAGTATAATATATTTGATACCCATCTCGTAAATCTACCCACATTTTTTCAAATGTATAATCTTCCATGTATATTCCTCCCATTATTTAATATCTCATATGAGAAACGTCCCAACAAATACATAACCAAAATATTATTTTATTAATTCTTCAAATTCCTTTTCTGTTAATATTTTTACACCTAAATTTTGTGCTTTTGTTAATTTACTTCCAGCATCTTCACCTGCTAATACATAGTCCGTCTTTTTTGATACTGAACTTGATGTTTTACCTCCCAATTTTTCTATTATATCAGAAGCTTCGTTTCTTGTATATTTTTCCAAAGTACCTGTTAATACAAATGTTTTTCCATTAAATCTATCATCACTATTTGTTTCTTCTTGGTGTCTCATATTAACACCTGCTTTTCTCAATTTTTCTATTAAATCTATTGTTTGGTCCTGTAAGAAAAATTCTCTTATACTATCTGCAACTATTGGTCCAATATCTTCTATTAAAGCTAATTCTTCTGATGTTGCATTCATTAAATTTTTCATATTTTTATATCTTTTAGCAAGCACTTTTGATGCTTTTGTTCCTACATGCCTTATTCCAAATGCTGTTATTAATCTATATAAATCATTTTTCTTACTTCTATTTATACTATTTATTAAGTTTTCAGCAAATTTTTTACCATTTTTCTTCAAAGATGCTATATCTTCGAATTTCAAAGCATATATATCTGCAACATTTTTTATAAGTCCTTTATCTAGTAATTGCTTTATTATCGCCTCTCCTAATCCATCTATATTCATTGCTTCTCTTGATACAAAATGTACCAAATTTCTAAATAATTTTGCTGGACATTCTATTCCTGTACATCTAACAGCTACTTCTCCTTCTTCTCTTATTGTTGGTGCTCCACATACAGGACATACCTTTGGCATTTCAAAATCAATTTCATTACCTGTTCTTTTTTTCTTTTTAACTTCTACTATTTCAGGTATTACATCTCCTGCTTTTTGTATTACTACTGTATCTCCTATTTTTATATCTTTTTCTTTTATAAAATCCTCATTATGAAGTGTTGTTTTTGATATTTTTGAACCTGCAACTCTTACTGGCTCTAAAATAGCCATTGGTGTAATTACTCCTGTTCTTCCAACTTGGCAAACTATATCTTTTAATATAGTTTCTTTTCTTTCTGGTGGATATTTATAAGCAATTGCCCATCTTGGAACTTTAGCAGTTGTTCCTAATATCTCTCTAAATTTCAAATCATCAACTTTTACCACTGCTCCATCTATTCCAAATGTTAACTTTTCTCTTTCTTCTCCTATTTTCTTTATAGCATTTTCTATTTCTTCTATATTTTTACAATAAATACGAACTGGATTTACATTAAATCCTAATTTTGATAAATATTCTAATTCTTCAAAATGAGAATTAAATTCTTTGCCTTCTATTTTTTGTACGTTAAATATATAAATATCTAATGGTCTTTTTGCTGTTATTCTACTATCTAACTGTCTTAATGAACCCGCTGCTGCATTTCTTGCATTTGCAAATAATTCTTTTTCATCATCTTCTCTTTCTTGATTCATTTTCTCAAAATCTTTTTTACTAATAAATACTTCTCCACGTACTGTTATATCTATTTTTTCATTTAATTCCATAGGTATTGTTTTTATTGTTCTTAAATTTTCTGTTACATCTTCTCCTACTAGTCCATTCCCTCTTGTTGCCCCTCGTACAAATTTTCCTTCTTTATATTCCAAAGCTGCTGATAATCCATCTATTTTAGTTTCTACTACATATTTTGTATTTTCTATATTATTTTCTTTAGCTTTTTCATTTGTTTTTTCAATATATTCTTCTACTTCTGCAAAACTAAATACATCTTGTAAGCTTTGTAATGGTACTTCATGTGTAACCTTTTTAAATCCTTCTTTTACATGTCCTCCTACTTTTTGGGTTAATGAATCACTTGATTTAAACTCTGGATATTCTTTTTCTAGATTACGTAATTCTACCATTAACATATCATATTCAAAATCTGATATTTCTGGTTTATCTTCATCATAATATTTTTTTGCATGGTATTCAACCTGCTTTCTTAATTCTTCAATTCTTTCTTTTGCTTGTTCTTTATTCATTTTAGCACCTCTTGTCTGCTTTTTATTTCTTACATATTATATACAATTTAACAAAAAAAATAAAGGAATTTTTTAAAATTCCTTTATAATTATTTATATTTATTGATCATCTGCTCTTGCCAAAATTATTAATCTTGCTTTACTATCATCTGTACATGTTGATAATGTAACTTCTGGCTTTCCTTGTGTATCTCTTTGATAGAATGCTGTATCTGTTTCAGATGTTTCAAATTTGTCATAAATTGTATATGTTAATTTATTTCCACTTAAATCTGTTATGTATATTTTATCTCCAATTTGTAATTTCTTGTTATTTGAGAAAAATTTTCCATTTCTGTAATTGTGACCTATAATAACACTATCTCCAGGTTGGTTTAATCCAGCTCCCCATTGAAATGCTACTGCAGTTTCAATTGATTTTGGACTTACTTTATCCAAAACTGGATATTTAAAGTTAGTTGCTGGAATTTCCATAGTTCCTAAAACTCCGAATCCTTTGTATGTTTTTTGAACTGATGCATTACCAGTATTTGTACTTTGAATTTGGTCAAATGGGTTTGTTCCATCATCTACTGTATTTGCATCCGCTGTTGTCGTAGTATTATTATCTTGAGTTGTGGAAACCTCTCCATTAAAATCATCAACAAAATCTGTTGCATCTTTTGATGATACATAATTATGGAAATAATCAAATGCTAAAAATCCCAATAATCCAATAATTGCTATAATTACAACTACTAATATAATAGTTAATACTTTACTATATTTACTCTCAAACATAATTTTTACCTCCGTACATTTTTCTACTATCTATATTATAACATATATTCAAAAAAAAATAAAGATAGAATCACTTGTTTTTTATAAAAATTAACAAAATAGCACAAGTTTCTATCTTTTTTCCTATTTATAGTAGCTTTTCTCCCATGTTTGTTCCTGCTAATAAATGAAAATGTAAATGTTTTACTGTTTGTCCTGCATCTTTTCCACAATTAGTAACTACTCTATATCCTTTATCTTTAACACTTTTTTCTTCTGCTATTTTATTTATAGCACTATAAATTTTTCCTATTAAATTTTCATCTTCTTTTTCTATTTTAGCAATAGACTCTATGTGTTTTTTAGGTACAAATAATATATGTATAGGTGCTACTGGATTAATATCTTCAAATGCATAAATTTCATCATCTTCATACACCTTTTTACTTGGTATTTCTCCTTTTATAATCTTACAAAATAAACAATCTTCCATAACAATACCTCCTTTGTCCTATTGGGGACGTTTCTTTTTGGGACATTTTGTCCATTTGGGGACAGTTCTTATTTTATTAATACTGCTTTTATTCTTCTTACTCCTGATGAACTTGATTCTTCTTTCTTTATTTTAAATCTACCTAATTCCTTTGTATTTTTAACATGAGGTCCTCCACATAATTCTTTTGATACATCTCCTATTGTATACACTGTTACAATATCCGGATATTTATCAATGAACATACACTCTGCTCCTGATTTTATAGCATCTTCTTTTTTCATTTCTTGTTTCGTTACAGGTAGTCCTTCATCTATCCATTTATTAACTAAATCTTCTATTTTTTGTTTTTCTTCATCTGTTAATTTATGGTCGCAGTTAAAATCAAATCTCATTCTATCTACTGTTATATTTGAACCTCTTTGATGTGCATCTTTACCAATTACTTGTTTTATAGCTGCATTCAATAAATGTGTTGCTGTGTGATATGCTATTGTTTCTTCAGTTGTTTCGGCTAAACCTCCTTTAAATTTTTGTTCAGAACCCGCTCTTGATTTTTCTTGATGTTTTTTAAATAATTCATCAAAAGCTTTCATATCTATTTCATATCCATTTTCTTCAGCCAATTCTTTTGTTACTTCTGGTGGAAATCCGTATGTATCATATAATTTAAAGACTACTTCTCCTGGTAATATTTTATTATCACCTAATTTTGATATCACTTTTTGAAATTCTCTTTCTCCATGTGCAAGTGTTTTTACAAATTTGTCTTTTTCCTCTTCTATTACATTTTCTATTGTTTCTTTATTTTTTACTAATTCTGGATACATTTCGCCTAAGTTTTCTACATAGATATCTATTAATGTTTTTAATTCATTTAAATCTATTTGTAATTTATTCATATGGCGAATCATTCTCCTAATTAATCTTCTTAATACATATCCTCTGTCTAAGTTACTTGGTCTTCCTCCATCTGCGATTACCATCATACTTGAACGCAAGTGTTCTGCTATTATTCTTCTACTTTCTATATTTTCTACTTTTGCTAATTCTTTTAATTTTTCCATTACTGG
This sequence comes from uncultured Clostridia bacterium, assembly GCA_944386195.1. Classification (GTDB taxonomy): domain Bacteria; phylum Bacillota; class Clostridia; order TANB77; family CAG-508; genus CAG-269. Next base: position 10,217 of record CALXAD010000003.1, on the reverse strand, counting down.
ACTAAATAATTCTGTATCAAATGGTGTTTCTTTTCCTTGTAATAACATTGTCATTCTTTCTAGTCCAAGTCCTGTATCAACATTTTTTTGTTCTAATTTTCTATATCCATTTTCATCTTTGAAATATTCCATAAATACATTGTTCCAAATTTCTACATATTTTCCACAATCGCAACTTGGTTGACAATCTGGTCCACATGCTGGTTTTCCAGTATCATAAAACATTTCTGTATCTGGTCCACATGGTCCTTCTTCTCCTGCTATCCACCAGTTATCCTCTTTTCCATAATAATAAATATGGTCTTCTGGTATTCCTGCTTTTTTCCATGCGTTTGCTGCTACTTCGTCTCTTGGACAATCTTTATCTCCTGCAAAACATGTTACTGATAATTTTTCTACTGGAATTCCTAATTCTTTTGTTAAGAATTCAAAACTCATTGCTATTGATTCATCTTTAAAATAATCTCCAAGCGACCAGTTTCCAAGCATTTCAAAATATGTCAAATGACGATTATCTCCAACTTCATCAATATCATTTGTTCTTAAACATTTTTGATAATCTGTTAGTCTTTTTCCTTCTGGATGTTTTTCCCCTAATAAATATGGTACTAATGGTTGCATTCCTGCTGTTGTAAATAATACTGATGGGTCATTTTCTGGTATTAATGGTGCTGATGGAATTACTGCATGTCCATGTCTTTTAAAATAGTCTAAATATTTTTTTCTTATTTCTATTGCTTTCATTTTTATCTTCCTCTCACTTTTCCTTTTTATCTTTAACATAAAAATTATACTCTAAAACAAGCAAAAAATCAAGGAAAAAATGATATTAATTCTTCCTTGATTTTTATGTATGTTTAAAACTATATATCCAAACTCATTACTTATTAAATTTTAATAATTTAAGTATAAGACTGGTCGAAAGGAAATTACAATATCATCTCCATGAGGAGTTCCAATACGAGCTGCCGTGATTTGATTACTTTTACTATTAAATCCTCCCCCTCGCATAACAATTCCATTTTCGTTATCAGCTGTTTCTGTTGTAAATTCAATGCAATTACTTGCCATATCATATATATTACATATTATATCTTTAGTATTTAAATTATTCGTCCCTTGTGGTGCAAAAGTAGGAATTACTCCTGTTTGTTTTGAATATGGTATAGATTTATCTTTTCTATCATCACATTTCTGTAAAAAATATACAGCTGTATCCCATGCATAACTATTCATTAAATCACTTTCAAAATTATCATCATTATACATTTCTTGGCTTAAACTTGCCGCTTGTGGCTGTGTTACATAATTATAAATATAATTATTAGAAGCTAAAGTTATTTGGTTTGTATCTTCTGTCAAATCTGTTCTTTCTGTATCTGTTTCTCCATCTCTTGCTTCATATCTTCCAATATAATATCCTCCATTGGCTATTGTACTTCCTCTAAATCCTTCATTTTCACTTTCAATATTCTCTTTTGCTGTTGAATTCTTTTTTCCAATATTTAATTCTTGCCATAAATCTCCTAAAATATTTGAACCTCTATCTGATGGAATTCCTGAAGCATCAAATACATATCTACTTAATTTTATATCAAATTTTGTACCATCCTTCTTTTTTAGTCCTGTTCCTACTGGTATCCAGACAAATTGACTTCCTACTGTATCTCCATGACTTACATCCTCTATTATTATTCCGTCTTCTACATTCTCATTTGGATTTACCACCTTAAATCCTGCTGGTACTACTACTCTATTTCCCAAACTATCTTGTGTTATTGTATTGTTTTTTTCATCCCCTGTTATTGCGCCTAAAGTTACTCCTGTACTTGCATTTATCATTTGTTCATAACTTTCTAATGTATTTTTTTCATTAACTTTTCCTCTCTCAGTCTTATTTTTTGCATTTTGTGCTTGCGTTAATATTCCATTATCACCTGTCAGCATTGCAATACTTACTCCTGCAAGTATTAATAATACAATTATTGTAATAACTAGTGCTATTAAAGTTATTCCTTTTGTGTTTTTTTTCATAAAAAATTCTCCTTTGTTTATACATAATATTTTATGTATAAACAATATATAATATCTTTTAGAATTTTTCAACAAAATATTTAATTTTAATTAAAATGTAATAATTTTGTAATATTTACATAATTTATTATGTAGTAGGTTTTATTATTCTATTTTTTTGTTAAAATCATATTATAATTTACAAAATTTACAAGGTGATTATATTGAAATTTAAGAGATTAAAAGATTTACGAGAAGATAACGATTTACTTCAAAAAGATATAGCTAAAATACTTGGAATTTCTCAACAATATTATTCAGAATATGAAAAAGGAAATCGTACTATTCCTATTTCACATTTAATTACTTTAGCAAAATTTTATAACACATCAATTGATTATATAGTTGGACTTACAAATAATAAAAATATGTAAAAAAACAAGTCAATAATTTATAAAATTATTACTTGTTTTTATTTTTTATATATCCATTTGAGTTCCTAAAAATGTTGCGGCTGATTGTGCAACTTTTTGTTCTACTTCATTCATTTTTTGATTAGCCTCTTTTGACATAAGAATTACAGTTCCAATTGTATCTCCATTAGAGATTATTGGATATACAACTTGTGCATTATTTTTTCTATCTGGATTTTCATTTTTTGTAATAGGCATTGCAATATCACTGTTATCTCTGCTTACATAAACCTCTTTATCTTCCATTAATTGTTCCAATTCTCGACTTACATCTTGTTCTAAGAACTCTTTTTTAGAACCCCCTGATACCGCTATAACTGTATCTTTATCTGTTATACATGCAATATGTCCTGTTGTTTTTGATAAAGTTTCAGCATAACCAGCTGCAAATTCAGAAAGCTCACCAATTGGAGAATATTTCTTTAGGATAATTTGACCTTCTCTATCTGTAAATATTTCTAAAGGCTCACCTTCTTTAATTCTAAGCGTTTTTCTTATTTCTTTTGGAATTACCACTCTTCCTAAATCATCTATTCTTCTTACAACTCCAGTTGCTTTCATAATTATCCTCCTCTTAACATAAGCATTTTTTGTTTTATAATCTTATTATTACAAAAAAGGAAAAAATTATTCATTTTTTTAAAATAAAAAAGACCTAAATTAATAGGTCTTAAGATATGTCCCCAAATGGACAAAATGTCCAAAAAGAAACGTCCCCAATTGGTAATTGGCATTATGGTAGGAAACTTGTTTTATATTTTCCTAGTATAATTCCTAGACTTTCAGAAAATTCCTTTAACATAACAATTTTTATAGATGGGTCTTTTCCTTTTAAATAATCATCTATTATTTGTTTTAATTGTTTTATATTTTTCATTTCTGGTTCTATTTTCTTAGTATATCTATCTGCTCTATCTAGCAATTTTTCTTTTATTAATACTATATCTTCATTACTTGCACATGATATTCTCTGGAACAATTGAAATGGATCATAATATTTAAATATTGGTATATCCATACATTCTTTATCAAATTTTTCATAGAATTGTTCCATTTTCATAGGTACACATTTCATTATTTCTTGTGCTTTTTCTTTAAACATTTTATCATGTAATTGTTCATTTAACATATTGAAATGTTTTAATATATCTTCCATATCTTCTGCAACTTCTTCAATTGCTATTTTTCCTAATTCCTCATCTACATTATCACAATATTTAGAATTTAGTGAAGCTATATTCATTCCATTAAAAAATATACTTTTTAATGTTTTTAAATCATACTCTATTAAGCCCTTTCTTGAGAAATAACTAAAATAAGCAAATAATTTTACAATATCTATTAAGCTTAATTTTCCTTCTTTTACATCATCTATTATTTCCTTTATAACATTAGCAAATTGGTCGTCTGAAATTTTCCAATATTCTTCTGTAAGTAATCTCTTATATGCTGGTAAATTTTCTGTGTCTACAGTATTTCTTATTGTTTCCATATTCTCTTTGAATAACTTCATATCAAATATACGTGTTCTTACATAATATTCTATAAATTTAAAGAATCTGTATTCTGATTTAAAATTATAATAATAATTATTATCAAATTCTTTGATATAAAATTGCCTATTATCCATAAGTATTCTTGATGATACTAATATTGATTTATATTCTTCATTATCTTTTATATTTACAAATTTATCTTTTGTTACTTTTCCTGCTTTTATTTCAAAAGATATTGCTATTGTAAATATAAGCATTGTTTGCATTACTCTATTATTCGTATTTGGATATGATTTATTTACCATTTCATAAATTTTCTTAAAATCATTTAATGCATGTTTTAATATTCTTAAATTTCTTGTTCCTGACTTATTGAATGTTGATATTATTAATCCTGTATTTTCTCTTAAGAAACGTATTAAATCAGGATTATTTTCATAACGCATTAATATTCCATTTATAATATAATCAAACTTAGGAGCATATTCAAATGTTTCTCCTATTAATTTTTCTTTTATTCTTTCATAATCATTTGCCTTATCAAATACATGCTCTATTTTGTCTTGTATCTTTTCTACTATTGGCTTATCTGCTTTATTTAATTCATCTTGTTTGTCTAAAAGATAAGTTGCTATAAATGTTTTCATCTCTAAATTAGAACTTTTTAATTTTGTAGATAATTCTTTTTCATTACATATAATTATTGTTTTTATATGGTCATGTTCAACAAAATTATTTATATATCCTAAAATATCAATAACATCAACATTTGCTCTTTCTAAGTCATCAAAACAAAGTACCTTATCATCAGTTGAGAAAAATTCACTATAATCTATTCTATTTTCATTTTGAGTTACTCCAAAGAAATTTGCCATATCAATTCCAGTTTTTGCATATTCTGGTATTGCAGTTTGCCCATTTGCTTCCATAAATCTTCTTAAGTTCTTATCCATTAATTGAGTTGTTTCAATAAATATCTTTTTACTTATTTCTTCCAAATTAGATATACCATATAATGACATATATATGGTCGTATATCTTCTTCCGTTTAATTGCATAGATTCAATCTTTTTTCTTATTTTATTATTCCAGAAATGAGTTTTTCCAGAACCCCATTCACCATTTATCATTATTGCATAATCTGTATAATCTGACCTTATATAATCTAAAATACTTTCAACTAAGTCCTCCATTCTTGTTATTCCTCCTTGGTATTTATAATTATTTTTTGTTTATTAGTCTTTTGCTATAGTAAATATTCCTATTCTTTTAGGTTTTGCCCTTCTTAATATTTTAGAACATTCATTTACTGTACTTCCTGTTGTATATATATCATCTACTAATAAAATTTTATTTTTATATAAATTCTCTTTATTTTTTAATTCATATACTCCTTGTATATTTTTTTGTCTTTCTTCTTTATTTAATTTACTTTGTTCTATAACATCTCTTATTTTAAAAAGACAATTTGATTCGTTTTTTAAGTTAGTAAAATTTGCTATTTCTTTTACTATTAATTCACTTTGATTATATCCTCTCAAAGCTCTTCTTTTTCTACTAATTGGAACTGGGATTATTGTATCATATTTTTTTATAAATTCAAAGAAGTTTTCATTTTTTAACAAAAAATTTACAAAAGTCTTATATAAATACGCCTTGTCTTGAAATTTATATTTTAAAATTATTCTTCTTATTATTCCCTCATATTCAAAAATATATAAATGTTCATCAAAATATTTTCTTTCTTCTAAGTTTTTCTCTATTTCCATTTTTTTATATTTATCAATACCAAAAACAGCTTCATTTTCTAATATTTTTTGGCACTTAGGGCATAAAAAATTATTATTAAGTTTTCCACAAATACCACACATTGGTGGATAAATTAGATTGAGAATTTTGGGGACGGAGCTTTTTTGTCTCATTTTTTTATTTTCTGTCATTTTTCTCTCTCACCTTCTTTATTTTTCTATATAGTGTAGCTCTGCTAATCTTTAAAATATCAGCTAATTCTTGTTTTGAATAATTATATTTCTTTGAATTTAAATAAGATATAAATTTTTCAACTAAATTTTCTTTTTTTCTTAACTGATTTAAACAAATATTTTCCTGTTTTAAAAATTTATCTAAAATATTTTTTAAAACAATTTTATTATCATAAATATTTTTATATGGTATTGATTTGAATTTTTCTATATAATTTTGAGGTTTTAAAAATAAGAAATTTAAAATTCGTTGATTTAAAAATCCTGATTTGTTTAAATAATCATTATAAGATGAATATTTATATTCATTTTCATTTTTTACTATATTAGCTTTTACCGGGTTCATATGTATATATTTTATCCATATACATAATTGTTTTCTTGTTAATATTAATATTGATTTAAATCTATTTCTAAAAACATACCCTACTCTATTATATTTTTTATTATAATACATTGCATATATTGAATTTACTTTTCTCATAAAATCACTTATATTTTCTATGTTTGATGAATATAATATTAAATGTGCGTGATTATCCATAATACAATAACATATAATATCTATTTCATACTCCATATAATATTTTCTTAATAAATCTAAATATTTCTTTTTATCTTCATCTTCTTTGAAGATATATTCTTTATTTATTCCTTGTACAATATGATGGCATATTTTACCATTTAATAATTTTCTTCTTTTTCTCGTCAAATTCACTTTCTCCTTTTTATATAATTTTCTTTTTTATGATTATTTTGGATTATAAATATAAGATATAAATTTAAAATATTTTTTATATCTATTGAATTATAAAATTTTTTTCTGATTAAACTTTTAATAAAACTTATCTATTTTTGAATTTAATTATTTTATTTTGTATTTGTTATTATAATTTACTTTTTTTATTAAATCAAGTATTTTTAAAATAATTTATAAAAATCATCAAAATGAGACAAAAAAGCTCCGTCCCTATTGTCTCATTTTGAATTCTAGTCCTGTGTTTCTTTTTCTGCTATCTACATTTTGTATCATAAAGTTTATTACTTTTTCCATTCCTATAATAATTAGTAATTTTCTTGCTCTTGTTATTCCTGTATATAATAAATTTCTTGTAAGTAGCATTGGTGATGATGGTGGTACTACCATTATTACAACATCAAATTCGCTTCCGTTGTGCTTTATGGATTGTTATTGCATAACTATGCTCTATTTGGTCTAAGTCTGAAAATTCATACCACGCTATTTTTTCATCATCAAATTTTATTTCTACCTGCTTTTCTTTTTCATCTACTTCTATTATTGTTCCTATTTCTCCATTAAAAACTCCGCTTCCTATTTCCTTATTATTAATTCCACCTTTAGTTCCTGTTCCTTCTCTTTCCCAATAAATATCGTAATTGTTTTTTATTTGCATAACTCTATCTCCAGCACGAAAGACAGCTCCCATACTTGCTTTTTCTGGTAAATTATCAATATTAGGATTTAGTTTTTCTTGTAATATTTTATTTAATTCTTTTGTTCCTAATTTTCCTTTTTTAGTAGGAGTTAATACTTGTATATTTTGAAAGAAGTCATAATTTCCATATTTTTTTAATCTTCCTGTACATAAAGAAACTACATCCTCCAACATTTTTTCTTGGTTATTTTCTTTTATAAAGAAAAAATCGTCTTCCATTTCTTCTTTTTGTTCTTCTTTTGTTAAAAACTTTTCTCCTTCATTCACTCTATGTGCATTTATTATTATTTTACTTTTAGCTGCTTGTCTAAAGATTTTATCTAATTTTATTGTTGGAATCTCTCCTGAATTTATTAAATCTTTTAGAACACTTCCTGGTCCCACTGATGTTAATTGGTCAACATCTCCTACCAATACCAACTTAGTTCCTTGGAATATACATTTTAATAAATAATTCATTAAAAACATATCCATCATAGATACTTCATCTACTATTATTACATCTGCATCTATTGGAGCTCCTTCATAGTTACTAGTATTTTTATATAAGCTATCTTCATCTATTTTCCCTATTTCTAATAATCTATGTAATGTTGATGCATCTTTTCCTGTTGTCTCTGTCATTCTCTTTGCTGCTCTTCCTGTTGGTGCTGCAAGTATTACTTTTTTTCCTTTTGATTCATATATATCTATTATATTTTTTATAATAGTTGTTTTTCCTGTTCCTGGTCCTCCTGTTATTATTGTTACATTATTTTCACTTATATATCTTAAAGCTTCTTTTTGTTTTTCTGACAATTCTATTTTTGAATTTTTCTCTACTTTTTCTAATTCTTTATCTATATTAGAAATCTTTTTCATATTTGGTGCTTTTTGTAATCTTTTTATTCTAAATGCTATTTCTTCTTCTGTATCATAGAAATCCTTTAAATACACATATTCCTGATTATTATCTCTTTTTTCTAATACTATTTCTCCTTTTGCTTTTAAATTTATTATTCCATCTTCTACATTTTCAGATGATACATCTAATAAATTTATTGTAAATTCTATTAGATTTTCTTTTATTACACATGAATGTCCATTATATGTTGCTCTAATCAACCCATATTTTATTCCTCTTGTTACCCTCTTATCATTATCATAGTTCATTCCTAATTCTAATGCCATTTTATCTATTTGTTTAAAATCTACTCCTCTACATAAATCTATTAAAATATATGGGTCTTTTTCTATTTCTTCTATTGCTGATGTTCCAAACATGTCAAATGCTTTTTTTGCATATTCTGCTCCTATACCAAATCTTTCTAAAAAACCTACTATTTGCCATACTTCCCAGTTCTCAATAAAGCTTTGTGACATTTCTTTTGCTTTTTCTTTTGATATTCCCTTTACTTCTGCTAATCTTTCAGGTTCTGTTTTAAATATATATATTGTTTCTTCTCCAAATTTTTTTATTATCCTTTTTGCTAATGCTTCTCCTATTCCTTTTATATTTCCATTTCCTAAATATCTTTCTAATGCTGAAAGTGTTTGTGGCATAAGTTTTTCAAATGTGTCTATTTTGAATTGTCTTCCATATTCTTTATGTTCTACAAATTTTCCAATTAATTTTAATGTATCTCCAACATTTACAAATGGCAAATAACCGACAACTGTTGTTATTTCTTCGTCGGTTTCAAATTCTGCTATTGTATAGCTATTTATTTCATTTTTATATATTACTGTTCTTATTTCTCCCGTTATTTCCATTTATATCTCCTTAAAATTATTACAAATCCTAGTTTATCACAAACTACTTTGTATTTCAACTATCATCAACATTATCCATTATATCTTTACATTCCTTCCAGTTTAATACTTCTAAACATTCATATTCTTGCGATAATTTTTTTAATATTTCCTTTGTTGAATCTTTTGATTTTAAATCTGCTACTATTATATTTTTTACATAATCATCTTTTCCATAAAGCATCTTGAATAATGCAGAACGAATAAAACCTTCTATTTTATTTTCTTGATTTTTAACTGCAATTATGACATAGATTCCATCTGATTTAAAGTTTGTATATGTACTTATATATATTATGTTTTTTATTATCTCAAACAAGCCATATAAAGCTAACGTCCAAAATATAACATTTATTATAAATTCCATCTTTACCACCTATGTCTATTATATTCATTTTACATTTTTTTGACACAGTTCTTTTTTATAAGCTTAATTAAAATATTATACCTTAATTGGAGTCAAAAAAACTAGGTAAAACATTTACCTAGCTTTTTTAGTTTATTTATTATTCACTGTTGTATTATAATTATATAATACTTCTTGCTCTGTTAATGGTGTATTATATACTCTTTGCATATATTTCTCCATTAAATGGATATTTACTATTAAAATCCTCTTTTCCATCATATGTTTGATAAATATCTGAACCTATTTGTATTGGAGTATTTGGTGGTGTATTTATTAAATTTTCAATTTTTACTAAATTCGTTGCAAGATGAATTATGTGCAAGAATGCAAGTAATGGGCTATCAAATAAGTCGTTCTGATATTTCAAAACTTGAAAATGGAAAAAAATTTATTACTGACTTTGAAATTCTTGGTTTTTCTAAAGCATTAAAAGTATCCATTTTAGATTTATTTGACTAAAATTTTTATTGATTTAATAATAAAATTTAACTAAGCTATTGACGTTTATAAAATAAAAAAGGTTCTATAATAAATGTTGGGGTGATTAAAATCACTTCAACATTTTTTTGTAAAAAAATCGTGCACTTATCTTAAAT
>CALXAD010000002.1 GCA_944386195.1 uncultured Clostridia bacterium | reverse complement strand
TTTGTATAACTGCCTGTCGTACAAAAAAGACTGTCATTACTGACAATCTTTTTGGTAAATTACTATTTTATATTATTCATTATAAAAATAATTTCTGTCTTTTAAACAGTTTATATTATCTTTAACCCAACTATTATTAGCAACCACTTTATTTATTTTCATTTCTATTTTCATAGATTGTGTTTCAATTTGCATTTCATTTTCTAATAATCCGTTTTTCATTTTGAAATTTGTTATATCATTCCATGCAATAAATAAACTATCAGCAATATTCCAATCTCCTTGAATTGGAAATAAATTTATTCCTTGTGCGTTAAAACCAAATAAATATGAAGTAGCTTGTTCAAATGCAAATACATTTGCTATTCCTGCTGGTAAAACCCACTTTATCTTTGATTTTGTATGTCCACATAGAATATTATTATCATAAGTATAATTGTATTTTTCTAACTCACTTTTTACTTTTTCTAAACTTAACATTACTTTTCCTCCATATATATTTTAATATCCTTTATTTATATTTTCATTATCTACTAAAACTATAATATTTCTGTCCTCATCTAAAATTACCATTCTATTAACACCTAAAGTTTCTGTATTAAAAGGATTCTCATAATCATATTCAAATCCGATACTATATACATTATTATCAGTATTTATATCAATACTAAATCTATATGTTTTTCTATGTTTTCCACTATCCCAATGAGTTTCTGTTCCGTTTTCTTGTACCTTAAAATCCATAATATTTTCATTTGAAATATCTATTAGTTTGTTTATTCCTTCATCTACATTTTTTCATTTTTTATCATATCATTTGAGAAAATACTTTTTATATTTTCATAATCTTTTGTTTTTATTTTATTCATTATGTCATTACAAAGAATTTGTGTAATTTTCTCATCTGTCATAAATAATTGTTCGATAGGATTATCAGTTAAAATTATTTTTCCATCTTTCTGTATTATTTCCGTATTTTCATTTATACTTAATTCACTAAATTTATGTATTAGATTATTTATTGCAAAGAAATCTATAACCACAAATAATATTGTTGCTATCAATAGTGTAATAAATGTTTTTTTGAATTTCTTTTTAATAACTCTTATTATTCCAAATGTTATTGTTAATATGAATAATACTATACTAATTAAAATAACAATAATTGTTAATATTCCTGATACTCCAAATGTTACTATATCTATCATACAAATACCCCTTATTTTATAGTTCCAAATTATTTATTATACTTACTATATCATCATAATCTGGTACATTTTCTTTAACTTTTCCATAATCATCCTCAAAATTTTTAAGCATTTCTCTGCCTGTTTCATCTATTCCATAGCCTACATTTGTTCTTATATCTAAATCTGTTCCATAGTCTAATAATAGCTGTAATGTTTCTGCTGCCTTATCATTATCATAAAATCTTAAAGCAAGTAATCCGTTTTTATTCATATCAGATTCTTGATAATTTGGATCAGCACCATTTTCGAGTAATAACTTTGTTGCACCATAATATCCACATTCTGTTGTATAGGTAAGTGGAGTATTAACTCCTTGTGGTTTTTCATAAATTTGCACATCTGGATTTGCCCCATTTTTTAATAACAATTCTAATATACTCCATTCATCTTTTTCTTTGTTTTCATCTGGATTATATTTTATTGCATAATATATAGCTTTTGTTGTTTCATTCGGATTCCAACCATTATTTAAGTATTGCTCTACTTTATTATAATCATAATCTTTTATAGCAATTAGTTCTTCTCCTTCTTCTTTTATTTGCTCTTGCCTTTGTACTTCATCATAATTTACAAAATTATATATGATTTTATAATCTATAAATGCAAAAATAAATATTAAAATAAGTAGTATAATAAATGTTTTTGAAAATTTCTTTTTTACTAATCTTATTACTCCAAATACTATTGTTAATATTAGTAATGTGATAATTAGTACATTAAATCCTATAAATAATATTCCTAATGTTCCTAATAAAGGAATAACCGTTAAAGCTGCCATAAACAATCCCCCATATAGATTACTATTTTACTTTTTCTACAAATCTATCAATATTTTCAGTTAAAATTTTAATTTCTTTATCTTGTGTAATATTTTTGCTTACCATTTTAACTATTAATCTATCAAGTCCTTTTTGTTTTTCTAATATCATTTCTCCACCAAAAGTATCATAAGTAATTGCTTCTTCTAATAATTCTTTTGAAATATTTTGTTCAAAATATTGCTTATAATTTTCTGCAAAACTACAACAAATGAAATATGCTACTTTTTTATTTTTCAATATTTCTACATTTTTATTTATAAATTCTTTTACTTTTTTATGTATCATACCCATTCTAATTGGTGTGCCTATAATAATTTTATCATATTTATTAATATCTTCATTTTGTCTTGCTGATAAATTAATTATAGTTGCATCTTTTAAGTTTTGACCTATTATTCCTGCACATTTTTCCGTTGTACCTGTTTTACTTGCATATACAATTAATGTTTTCATTTATTACCCCTTTTCACAAGTTAATTCGTTATTTCTTACATATCTCTAAAATTTTTCTAATACTACTATTTTATAATTTTATCTAACCAATCACTATAGAAATTTAATTGTTCTTCTGTATGAAAATAATGTTCTCCGTTTTTTAATATTGTTAAATCACAATTAAATTCATTTGAAAAATCTTCAATTATATTCTCATTTTGCATATTGTCTTTATTTCCATATAATATATATGTCTTTTTATTCCAGTTAGTTATCGGATTTTCCTTTACATATAAATAATAATCCCAATATAAAGTTTGTCCAAAGTCTGTTTTTATTTTTTGCTTTTCATTTAACTCTTTTTCTGTCGTATTACTCCATAACATCATATTTTCTATAATTATTTTCATATTAACTACTGGAGATAAAAATAAGCATTGTTTTAAATCCTCATCTTTATAAGCTAATAAACTAAAATATGCTCCAATACTACAAGCTCATATATTTATTTCATTATAGTTTGCTTTTGCATATTCTATAATTTGTTTTAAATCATTTACGCAATTTTGTACTTTGCATAAATAGTTAGTATCTATTTTTCTTTCTCCGTGTTCTGGTAGATCAAAACTTATTAATTGGTAGCCTTTGTTTGTAACCTTATTTGCTAATATTTCTATTACTTTATCTTCTTTGTTAGACATATTACCATGCACTGCAATAAAGACTTTTGAACTTTTTTCTCCCCATATTATTGATGGTATATTGTTTATTTTTATTCTTTTTGTTTCCATTATCTTATTCTCCTAATTTTATCTAAAAAACAATCTCAAAACTCTACTTTTTGGGAAAATTTTAAATTTCATATTATTAGTTTTATTTTTTAATTTTTCATACTTTTCTCTATCATATCCATAATTATCAATTATTTTTATATCTATTAAATCTTTTGGCTTATTTGATTTTTCTTTCATTAGTTTTATCATTTCTAAATTATATGTTTTCAAATGTACTTGATTGATATAAAATTCTAAAATACAGTCTTTTAATTCTATATTTTGAATAGTTACTGTTACAAGTGCATTTATACCACTACTTTGTTTGTTTAAGAAATTTCTTTGTATCATACAATTATCTGTTATTATAAAAGGTGCAAAATTAACAGTAATTCCATTTATATTACAGTCTATTCCATAATCAATTTTATCTTTATTATAATTAAATTCCTTTGAATCATATTTTTCTTCATATAATTTATTTTTCTTTAAGTATTCACGAACTATATCCATATTTTTTTCTTCAACAATTATATCTATATCTGAATGTTCTCTATTAGATATAGTTTTAGTAACTAAATATGGTACTGTACCACCAACAATATAAATTATTTCTTTCAATAGTTCATCTGAATTTAATCTTAAAATTATTTCTTCAATTTTAGGATAATTACTCATATTTTACCTTTCTTTTGAATTGCTTATATTATTTTTTTAACAATGCTATAATATTTCATAATTATTTTCCTTTTCTAATCTTTAATCTAGCATTTCAATATTTAAAGTTGCTATTCCAGATTGTGCTGAATCTCCTGTTTTCAAATTTTGAGGTGCTGGAACTAACATCATAAAACCATCTTTTCCATACCTCTTTTCATATCCTTGTCCATATTCTTCTTCTATAGATATATGCTCTACTTGTCCTATAACCATTGAAGTTATACCTGAACCACTTAAATCTTGTATGTCTTTTAAATTACATTCTATATTCATAAATGCTTCTTTTATTACTGGTGCATTTATTGTTTTTGCTTTTTCTACTGTAAACTCTCCAACATTAAATTCATCCTCTTCATAATTGTTGTGTTTTATTGTATTTACTAATCTATCATAATAACTAATGGGTAGAAAGTTGAGTGCAAAACATTTTTCTCTTTTAATATTAGAAAATGTATGTGTTTTTTGGTGCAAACAACCCATTACAGCAAAAAATGCTGTTTTATCTCCATGAAAGCAACTCCAAGAATGAAAACATACATTAGGTTTTCCATTTTCTTTCCAAGTTGTTATTGCAAATAAAACCTGTGGAATTGCTGATGTTGTTTCAAAATGGGAAAATATCTCAAATTCCTCTGGATATGAAGATTTAAAATATTTTGGAAACTCTTTTTCTATATCTATTTTCATAGTACACCTCACTATTTAATTTTTATATTATAATTCTACTAAACTGTTTTCAAAATCTTTAACATAGTATTTTATATTCTTTGTGCCTTTTGAGATTATAGTATGTCCTTCTTCTTCAAGTAATCTTTTTTGCAATTCAATCGCCTCTGGATATTTTACATTTAATTCACCATCTGATTTCAATGTTCTCCAGTATGGTGTAATATTTTCGTTTCTTTGATAACTAGCCCAAGCTACAATATTAACAAATATTCCTGCCGTCATAGGATCAGTAAAATCTGCATTATTTTGTTTTGCAAGATAATCTCTCATTTGTCCTACTGTAATAAGTTTTCCTTTTGGTACTTTCTTCATTAATTCATCATAGTAAATTGGTGGTGCAAAAAACATTTTAGTTCCACCATATTTTTTTATTGTTTTTTCATCTTGAACAATTTGTATTTTAGGCATATCTTTATTATTCTTCATCATTGCATTAAAATCTTTTTTATTTTCATTTGCCATATTTTTATATCTCCTCTTCAAATTATCTTTACAACAAGTATATCATAAAAACTTAAATTTCACTATAACATTTGTAAATTTTTGAAAAGGGAGAGTAACAACTGTCGCTCTCCCATAAAATCACACAAATTTTAAATTAATGTTTTGTAGTCCTGTTATCATTGTGTCATGCTTAAACTATCCTTGCTCCAAAAGGTGCAAGTGAAAGTTTTGCAATTTTGAAAAACTGTAAACCAAATGGTATGCCTACTATGGTTATGCACCATATACAACCGAAAATCAAATTTTCAAGTGCCATAGGAATACCAAAGAAGATAATCCATATTACATTTGCAAGTAATGATGGAACACCTCCTCCGTATTCGATTTCTTTTCCAAATGGGGCAAATGACATTGATGCAAACTTAAAGCATTGTTTACCATAAGGTATTCCAACAATAGTTATACACCAAATTACTCCAGATAGTACCCAAGAAAGTCCACTAAATAGACCTCCAAAGATAAACCACAATACATTTCCTAAAAAACTCATACTTCAATCTCCCTTTCTAAACATTAATTAATCTTTGTGTGATCTTTTGCATAGTTATTAAACTTTTTGCTAAACAAAATTTATATATAGTTTTATTAACTATTGCATAATTTAAGATAAATACTTTTATTAGTATTTTCTATATTATTATATCAATTTTTCATTTTTATTGTTATTATTTATTCTTACAATTTTCTTACATTTTTGTAATTTAAAAGATTAGTTATAAAACTAACCTTTTAAACTTTAATATTAAACTCTTTTCTTTTTATTATTCTTTATCCATAAATGATAAAACATTAATCCTAATAATACACATACAGTAGCTCCTATTCCTCTTGCAAGCCATACATTTAAACTTGCTTTTTCAAAGAAATTGCATACTATATTTGCAATTTTAATTGATATATATAAGGAAATTAGATATTTAATTGTAATAATAAAATTTTCTTTATTTTTCACCATATTGTTTTTCTCCTTTAATTCTGTTCTTTCTTATCCTTTATTTTCTTTATGATAAGTACAATAGCAATAATAACTATTATTCCTACTACCCAACCTAATATTGGTAACCAAAAGTCTATTATGCTTTGCATTACTCCATTCCAATTTATATTTTTCGGCATTTTTTATTTCTCCTTTATTATATTTTTGCTACATAAATAAGTAATTATGAAATATCCTCCATAAATCACTACAATAAATACTGCTGTCATAATAATTGAGTTTAGTAGTTGTTCATTTCCAAATGTTGATATGATATAACTACAAAATTTTATTCCAAATATTGAGTGTATTATTGCTATCAATAATGGGAACATAAAGAATATTGCTATTTGTCTAAATAAAGATTTATTTACCATTTTCTCATCTGCTCCTAATTTTCGTAGCATTTTATATCTTTCTTTATTGTCTGTACTTTCTGTTAATTCTTTTAATGCTAAAATAGCAACACTTGCTATCAAGAATACAATTCCTAGATATAATCCTAAAAATGTTACTAATGCACCAAGTCCAATACTTGCTTCACTTATATCTACTCTACTATTTACAGTAGGCAAACAATATTCTGCTGAAAGAGGATTTTCCACTAAATCTAATATTTGCTCTTTTATTTCTCTTTGTTCATCTAAATTATCTGTATAATAATTTCCTATTATTGAATTAAACGCTAAATATTGTTCATCAACTATTTCATCTGGTACAATTATTACTCCTGAATTTATATGGTTACTAGCCATTTCTATAAATCCGTCTTTACATTCATTGTATTTAGGTTTTAATGTGTGTCCGAATATTGTTAATTCTTGATTATTTTCTAATGCTACATTTCTAATTGCTATCATTGAATCATAATCTGCAATAATCATATATTCATCTTCATTTAGAGTATATTCTTCGTTATTATAAATTCTTGCAATTTTATTATAATCACTTAATTTTATTATTTCTTCTGGCATATTATATGGTATCATAGATGTATTGTTGTTTTTTACATATTCTAAACTATCTCCTAATGAATCTGCAAAAGTAAAATCTTCCATTCTATATGAATTGTATTCTATATATTCTTTAAAATAGTCATCTATGTTAAAGTCAAATGCTTCTAATGTTTTTCTAACACCTAATTTAGAATTTTCTATTTGTTTTTCATTATATCCTTGATCTAACCAGTCATCATCTTTAACTGAAATCGTTAATTGAATGTCTGCTGGTGCAAGTTCGTCTAAATTTGCTGTCATAGAATTTTTTAATGATAAAGAACTTGATAACACACATATTGTTACAAATAGCATTAAAGATATGATTGTCATTGAAAATACTGTTGTATTTATTTTGCTACTTACTTGTCTAAATGTGAAAGCATTTAATCCTTTTACATATAAATTTTTCATACTCATTACAATTTTTAAAATTAGTCCTGACAAAGACCAGAATATGAAAAATGTTGATATTGCACCAATTACTATTGGTTTTAGTATATCTTCTGGTGTTTTTACTGTTTCATTTATTCCACCTGTTACCATATAATAGGCATAACCTAAAGCTATTGCAGATAATATGAAAACAACTGTGCAAAGTAACGGATTTTTTAATTTTATAGTTTCTGATTTTTTGCTTGTTTGTATTAAATCTATTAACTTGCATTTTCCTACATTTATTGCGTTAAATAACATTACTATTACATACATTATTCCAAAGTAAATTAGTGTTTTTATACAGGCATCTTGTGAAAATATAAACTGATATTTTGTCATATCTGCTTCAAACATATTTGCAACTAACATACTCATTAATTGTGAAAGTAATACTCCAAGTCCTAATCCAACAGCTAATGATATGATTCCAATTAGTATTGTTTCAAAGAAAAGTATCATAGATATTTTTCTTTTACTCATACCAAGGAGCATATATATTCCAAATTCTTTATTTCTTCTTTTTATTAAAAATCTACTTGCATATATAATTAAAAATCCTAATATAAATGCTACAAATACACTTGCTGCTGAAAGCATAGTTGTCATCATACCTATTACTTCATAGGTACTTTCTGTTACATCTAATAATACTGTTTGACTTTCTATACTATTAAATACATAAAATATTGCTACACCTAATATCAAAGTAAAGAAATATATTGCATAATCTTTAAAACTTTTCTTTATATTTCTAAAAGACAATTTAATAGTTGTCATTTTCCTCACCTCCAAGCAAGGTTACAACATCTATAATCTTGTCAAAGAAATCCTTTCTTGAACTGTTACCTTTTATTATTTCATTAAATACTTTTCCGTCTTTTATAAAAATAACTCTACTTGCATAAGAGGCACAAAAACTA
Organism: uncultured Clostridia bacterium; assembly: GCA_944386195.1. Taxonomy (GTDB): domain Bacteria; phylum Bacillota; class Clostridia; order TANB77; family CAG-508; genus CAG-269. The sequence goes on along the minus strand of CALXAD010000002.1, from coordinate 76,931 downwards.
TCATGTGTTACCATTAAAATTGTTGTATTTAGTTTTTCATTTAAGTAATCAAAACTTTCAAGTAACATTCGTGATGACTTACTATCTAATGCTCCTGTTGGCTCATCTGCTAAAACTATTTGTGGATCTGTTATTATTGCTCTTGCAGATGCTACCCTTTGTTTTTGTCCTCCTGACATTTGATATGGATATTTTTGTAATACATCTTTTATACCTAGTTTTGTTGCTACATCATTTACTTTTTTATCAATTTCTTTAGCACTCTTATTTTGTATTGAAAGAGCTAATGATATATTTTCATAAGCTGTTAATGTATCCAACAAATTAAAATCTTGAAATATAAATCCAAGTTTTTCTCTCCTAAATTTATTTAAGTTATTTCCTCTTAATTTTGTTATATCCTCTCCACCAACGAAAATGTGTCCTGATGTTACTTTGTCAATAGTAGATATACAATTTAAAAGTGTTGTTTTTCCAGAACCTGATGCTCCCATAATTGCAACAAATTCTCCTTTATCCACTTCAAATGATAAATTGTCTAATGCTTTTGTTAGACTAGATTTACTACCATAGTATTTTTCTACTTTATCAATTTTTAAGATATTTGACATCTCTCATCTCTCCTTTCATTTTCATTATAGAAGATTTATTTTTATTTGTCCTTCTTCTAAAATTACTAAACATTACAATTTTGTAATGTTATTTTGCGACATTAAAAAAATCATTTTTATTAAATAATATTGATACTTCTGTATATTCATTTTCTTTGGAATCTACTGTAATTTTATGTCCAAGTTTTTTACATAATTGTTTTGATATATATAAGCCCATACCTGTTGATGTTTCAATTTTTCTTCCGTTATTTCCTGTAAATGTTTTATCAAATACTTTTGGAATATCACTCTTTGAAATTCCAATTCCATTATCATATATCTTTAAAATAACATTTTTATTGTTTTCTTCAGTTGTTATTTTTATTAAATGCTCCACATCATTTCTTATGTATTTAATACTATTACTTACAATTTGATTTACTATAAATTCAAGCCATTTTGAATCTGTTAATACTTTTGTATTTCCTACTTCTACTTCAAAATCAATATTATTTTCCAATAATATATCTTTATTTTTTATAGCAACATTTGAAATAACTTTTGCTATCTCTGTTTCTTTAATTAAATAATCTTTTTCAGCATTTTCACTTCTTACATAATATAAAACCTGCTCAATATCATCATCTAACCTTTTTAATTGCTCTGTTATTTTTTTGTCTGACAATTCTTTGTGGTTATGTACTATTAAATTTAAAGAAGCAAGTGGAAGTTTTGCTTCATGTATCCACATTTCTATATATTCCTTAAAATCTTGTATATTTAAGCTGTATTCTTTTATTTTTTCTGCCATAGATTTATCTATTTCGTATAAAGCATCATATAGAATTTCGCCTTCATAGAAATTTGGCTTTTCTATCATTTCTGTAATTAAATATTTTTTATCTAATAAGTCTAAATCATTTATGAATTTATCATAAAACTTTTTTCTTCTATAAAAATCATAAATTAGATATAAGATAAATCCTAAAACTACTGTAACTGTTACTCCAACTATTGCCTGATTATTTGTCTTAAAACTTATTAGCATTAAATCTATAATTGCAATGATTACAATAAATAGTAATATTATTAAATAATTATTTTTTAAATACTTACTAAATTTCATTTTCCGTTCCTTTCAAAATTTATTTTAAGATATATCCTTGACCTTTTCTTGTTTCTATTGCATCCTCATAACCAAAGTCAGTTAATTTTGTTCTTAATCTGCTTATATTTACATTTAAAGCATTGTCATTGATATAGGAATCATTATTCCAAAGGTCTGTCATTAAATCATCTCTTGTTACAATATTTCCTCTATTTGCTAACAAAAATGTAAATATAATCATTTCATTTTTTGTTAAAATTAGTTCTTCTTTATCACTTTTAATAATTCCTTTTTTCGGATCAACAGTTAAATCATTATAAGTTAATATGTCGTTTTTGTTTTCTATTCTTTTGAACAAATTATTTATTCTTAACAATAAAATTGTTGGATTATATGGCTTTGTTATATAATCATTTGCACCATAACTTAATGATAATACTTCATCTGTTTCCGTATTTTTGCTAGTAACCATTATAATTGGTACATTACTTTCTTTTCTTATTTTTTGTAATAGCATTTCTCCATTCAATTTTGGTATATTTATATCAAGTAATATTAAATCTGGATTTTCTCTTTTTATTTCTTCATAAGAGTTTTCAAAATCTTTTAAAATTACTCCTTTATATCCTGCGTTATCTAACAAATTTTTTAATTCTTCACTTATACTTGTATCATCTTCTACTATTAATATTTTTTTCATATTCTCTTGCACCTCGTTTTTATTTATTCTGTTTTATTATAGCATATTTGATAATTATTCTCATTAATTAGTCAAAAAAAATATTCTATACTTATTTTTAAATATAGAATATTTTATAAAAATTATATTATTTTATCAGCTAATTCATATTGTTTATTATATAGATACTTATTTGTTATAACTGTTGCTATTACATATAAAATACCTAATATTCCAATTCCAATATATACATTTATATCTTTCAATAAAAATACCAATCCTACCATTATTGCAATATTAATCATTGCAAGTAATACTGGAAAAACTAGATTTAGGTTTTGTTTTGCAACTGCGTATTCAGAATCCCAATTTAGTTTTGGTCTTTTTAAATCTACAATAATCATTGCTATACTTTGTAATATTCCCATTATTGTTGCAATGATAAATAATGCAATTAAAGTTATAGCTGGTAACCCTAAAAGATATTCTGCCATTCCTAATGTAATTATTATTGTTACAATATTCATTATGATATTTGGAATTATTTTATACAAATATTGCTTATATAAAGGTACAGGTATATATTTCATAAATACTGCATTTTCACCATCTCTTGATATTGCTGTAATTGAAATATATATAAACATTGTAAAGAATTGTATTACTCCTAAAATAGCACAAGCTATTATAAATGTATTTGTAGGCATTTGTTGTACCATTTGTGTTATTTGTTCTAATCCCATTCCATCACTATTTAATCCAGTATAGACTACTACTACCATTATAATTGGTATCAGAATTGCTGGTATTAAACATTGCATTAAAAATACTGGATTTCTTGCCATATTTTTAAATTCTTTTCCAACATAGCTTTTATATAACTTACTATTTCTATACTCTTTTTGATTTATTTCTTTATTTGAACTTGAAGCTCCTCCACCAAATAAATTACCTACTAAACCTTTAAAATATATTTTTTGAGCAATTAGCATATATACAATAAATCCTATGATTGTAATTCCTAATGTTTTTAATACTTCCACTATTGCTGTAAATAAAGAGTTTGTTGTTAATGCTTCCATTAAATAATCTACTGTTGGAACATATCCTTTTACTAATTCTATCATTCCATTTGCCTGTACTACCATTTGTGCCATTTCTTCATTTGTTAAATCTTGTTTCATTCCACTTGTTGAAATTGATAATGCTATAATAATTGCTAAAACCAACAATGTAGCAAATAATTGGAATCTATTTCTGTTTTTTGTAAGTCTTGCAAAACTCATTATAAACATAATAAGCATACTAATCAATAATACTGGTAATATTGGTACTAAAATAACTGATAAAATCATTGTTAAGTAATATACAATTCCTGCTCCAGTTAATATTCCATACATGACAAGAGGAATAAATCCTATTAAAAATATAATTACATATTCAGCAATTAACATTACATTTGTTCTTGCAAGTATAATCTGATATGGTTTTAATGGTAGTGGTAATAAATATTCACTATCTTTTGTAAAGTATAAGATATTGATACTTGAAAATATTGTTTGAATAATTCCTAAACCAAATATCATAAATAAAATCATACCAACAAATATTGTTTCTTGGTGTATCGCAATTAGTCCATCTAATAGGTTATATCCTAAAAATATAATCAATCCTGCAAAATATAAAAATAACAATCCATAAACTATAATTTTGCTTTTTGACTTTGTTGAAATTCCCATTCTAGCATCCATATTAGAAAAGGAATTTTTAAGAAATATTTTTGTTAATTTGATTACTTTATCCATATTTTTTTCTTCCTTTCCTATATTATTTTTCTGTTATTTCCAAGAATAAGTCCTCTAATGATGCGTTTTCTTTGAATTTTTGCTTCATTTCTTCAAATGTTCCTACAAATACTAATTTTCCTTTATTGATAATTCCTACTCTATCACATAATTTCTCTGCTACTTCTAATATGTGTGTTGAGAAAAATACTGTTTTTCCTGACTTTGCGTGTTCCCTCATCATTTCTTTTAAATCAAAAGAAGATTTAGGATCTAAGCCAGTCATTGGTTCATCTAATATCCAATTTTTAGGTTCTGAAAGTAATGCACCACAGATTACTATTTTTTGCCTCATACCATGTGAATAACTTTGTATTTGATTATTTAATTGATTATATATTTCAAATTTTTTTGTAAGTTCTTCTATCTTTTCTTTTCTCTTATTTTGTGGTACATCATAAACATCTGCCATAAACATTAAATATTCTATTCCTTTTAATTTTAAAAACATATCTGGACTATCTGGTACAAATCCAAAATTTTTCTTTGCTTCTAATGGTTCTTTTTTTATACTTTTTCCATCTATTAAAATATCGCCTTCGTCAATATTTAATATTCCTGTTATCATTCTTATTGTTGTTGTTTTACCAGCACCATTTGGTCCTAAAAAGCCAAATATTTCTCCATTTTTAATTTCAAGATTTAAGTCATCTACTGACTTCTTTCCTTTTACATAAGATTTTGAAACATTCTTTATTTCGATCATTTTTTGTTCCTCCTATTTTCTATTTTTATAAAATAAATATAATGAATATATTGTAGTTAAAACAGCACAAATTATAAGTATTATCATTAATATAAAAGACACTATTGAATTTAGAAAAGCTGAAATTATAAATAGTAACCCCATTATTACAAAGAAATATCCTGCTGGTCTTTTTATTTTTTCCCAAAAGTCATTTCTCACATAGTACATTTGTAGTTTGTTAATTTCTGTTTTAGGCATATAATTTCCTATAATCATAAAAATTATTCCCAATGTTATACATACAATTATTCTCATATCTAATTCAATTCCTGCACCATAAGCTAACATTGTTAAATAACATACCATTCCAATTATCGGTATTATCCATTTATAAATAGTTATATATTTCTTATTCTGCTTTTTTTGTTCCATACAATCACTTGATATACAACAAATTATTTGTAATGCTGTCATAAGTAGTGGAATACCAAACAAAGCAAATTCTTTAGGTGCAAAACTGTTAGGTTCGTTATTTAATCCAAAATGTACTGCCATTTGTTCTGGTAGTTGATTATACAAAATTACTCCAAATATTATTGGTACTATGCACATTAAAGTTGTTATAATTAAAATTTTCCAATCAATTCTTTTCTTCATTGTTATTATCTCCCTTCTTATCATCTTTTCCAAATTGATAAATCCACACAAGTATTTCTTCAAATACGGATGTATTTAATTTATAGTAAATATACTTTTTATATTTTTCTTCCTTTATCAAATCTGCCTTTTTTAGATAGGATAAATGATAAGAAACTGTTGAGTTTGTTAAATTAAATTTATTTGCTATATCTCCTGCTGTCATTTTTTCTTTTTTTAACATTTCTAATATGTTTCTTCTAACAGGATCTGATATAGCTTTTAATGTTTCCGACATTCCCATTATATTCACCCTCATCATTTCGATATTTATCAAAATGATTTTACTATTTAATTTTAATAATGTCAATAGTTATTTCGATGTTTATCGAAATGTTTTTAAAAAAAATAAAACAGTTATATTTCAAACTGTTTTATAAGTGTTTTTCTTATCAGTCTTTCCAAAATTCTGTTAGTGTTTCTGCTAATTCTTTTGGACTTTCTTCATTTATAATATGACCTGTGTTTTTCATAATTTCTAATTTTGCATTTTCTATATTTTCAGCCAGATAATCAGCTGATCTAATATTAGCACTATCTTTTTCTCCACAAATGATTAGAGTTGGGCATTTAACATTTTGAACTCTATTACTAAAGTCTAGTTTTTTCATAGTATTTCCTAAAACAAATGTATCTTTCTTATTAAATGCCATTGTTTCAAATAATTTTTTAGGTAAAAACTTAAAAATGACATTTTGAATACTAAACATTACTTTAGGTACTCTGTAAGGTGTTCCAATTAAAACTAACTTTTCTACTTTATTTGGATAATCAATAGCATAATTTAGTGCCAATATACCACCTAGCGACAAACCACATAAATCTATTTTTCCATCTATTTTATTACAGTATTCTACAAAAGAAGAATATAAATTATCATAACTTGCTTCTTTTCCATTTAGAATTGTTGATAAATTAGGACATAATATATATTTGTCATTGTTCATATATGTAATTACTTTATTCCAACTGTCAGCTTTATGACCTGATCCGTGAATTAGAATTTTCATCATATACCTCACTTATTACTTTTTTTCTTTATTGTTGCTCCAATTCCCATACCTACAAGCATACCTATACTTATTCCAAAACAAATGCAAATTGGGATATTTTTTATAAATATTCCTACTGTTGAACCTAATGCTACACCAATACACATTCCCATAGACATTCCTTCTGCCATATATGTTTTAGATTCGTCTTTATATTCAATATTGTTTTGTTTATTTTCCATATTCTTTATCTCCTATTTTTAATTGTTACTAAAAATCTTATTCCATATTCCAATGCTAATAAGAAAAGATAAAAACCTAACCATATAGCAAAACTAACCCATTTTACTTCTGTCGTATTTTCTAATCCTGTTCCGTCAAATTTTCTTAAAAATAAAAATACACTTACAGCAAAAAAAAATACAAATTGAATAACTTGAAATACTTTCCATTTATTTATTTTCATAGGCTTTCTCCTTATAATTTTATTATATTTTCTTTTATTCACAGTATATCATTTAATAAAAATATAATCTATACTTTTAAAAAATTTTTCTATTTTGAGCAAAAAAATAGACCAGTTTGTATGTAACTGATCTACATTAATTTATATTATAAGGAATTTATTAATTCGTCATATTGATTTGATAAACTTTCTCTATTAAAAGATATATTTTCTCCATCTATTTTCCAACTATCTTGATTTTCAGATAATAAGTTTAAAACTTCTTCTGTTGAATTTAAAATTCCTATTACTTCATCTATTGAATCTTGTACTGTTGTATCTTGTGATGCTGATGACATATCTCCTATAAATTCATTTTTATATAAATCTGTATAATAACTATCTAATCCTTTATCATTGATATATGACATTGCTTTTTCTTCTGTTAAGAACTCTGTATATTTTGCTTTACATTCTTCTAATGTTTCTCTTGTGTTTGTAATATATTCTTTAGATTCTGTAAAATCTTTTCCATCACTTTCATAATTTTCTACTGTTAATAATGTTGTAATTTTTTCGTCATTTAAAATATTTGCTATTTGTATGCTATTATCAAAATTATCTCTTAAATAAGATTTATAAGCATCTTCTACTTTCTCATAATCTCCAGTAGTTATTCTTCTATCCAATTTTTCATTTACTGCATCCATATTGATATTTTCTGCATTGACTAAATCATTTAATTCTGATAATTCAGTTTTTAATTTATCTTCTTGCATCATATCTGTAAATACAAAGTATCCTACTCCTACAAGTGCTATTACTATAATAATTAGTAATACTATTAAAATTTTCTTTTTCATTGTTAAATCCTCCCCATTTTATTTCTTAATATTTTAATTCATCAAAAAGTCCAATATATTCATTCCTGCTGATGTTTCTTCTTTATACAATTCTGTATATCCACATTTAGTACAACTTATTGTGATAAATTTTTTGTTTTGAACATTAAAAACTTTTGAAAAATTACCTCCAGTAGCTTGTAACTGGTCCTTTTCAAATTCTTCATTTCCACATTTAGAACACTTCCAACTTGACATATATAAATTCTCCTTTCTTCTATAATTCAAATATATTAGCTTTTAACATTAGGTTTCTAATTTTAGTTTTATCCGTAAATGGTATCTCCCATACACTTCCACTTATTGACCTTTTTATTTTATATTCTTTTGTAGGTTCTCCTAACACTTTATTTAATTTTCTTTGTAAATCAATCTTATTTGTATAAACTGATATAACTTGCTCTTTGTATAAGACATTTATATTTGTTTCAGTTTCAAATTGATTTGCTTCTTTATATATTTTCTTATTCATAACATTCTTCACTCCTCGTTGATAATTTATCTTTTGTGAATGTTATTTTACATTACTTTATTTTGAAATAATTACTTCGTCAATATCATTTTCACTAATTTCTGTTATATCTTTTCTTTTACCATTTTTATTCACTATTTCTACTTTATAAGAATCTTTGTCTATTCCTATAATTGTTGCCATATCTCCACTTTTTAGTTTAACTACTTCAAACACTTTTCTTTTCATATAGCACCTCTAATTAAATAGAATACATTTAACCACATACTTTATCAATTTTTTCGATTATATCATAAAATTCTGCATTGGCTTTTTGTATATCTCCATTTTTAGAACTTTTGCTAAATATACCATCAATTATATTACTCCTAATTAGCCTAAGTTCATCTTTAGTATAAACTCTATTCTCTATTTTGGTAGTTTTAGAAATTAATTCTATTTCTTCTTTATTAAATAAATCCTCAATGCTCATTTTTTTATTCCTTTCTATTCTTCTTTTATTGCTATCATTAGTTCATTTGGCTCTACTATTTTATCTTCATTCTTATATGTATATTTAGCATTTGTAAAATAAACATTATAATCTTTGTTTTCAAAATAATCTCTATTTATTCTTAAAAACTCGTCAACTTCTTTTTCCGATAAATTATGTTCCACTCTTAATTCAAAAAAAGTATATCTTATAAATTCTTTGTTTTCAGCTATTTTCTTGTCAATATAATCAGTTACAAACTGCATCGTCATTTTTCTTCTTCCTCCATGTTGCATTATAACATATAATTTTAAAAATTGCACAAAAAAAGCCAAAGTAATTTTAAAAAACTACTCTGGCTTTGAATCAATTACTATTAAATTATTTTAAAATCCTGTTCTTGGAAGTTTTTTAATTTCTAATTTTTTACCATAAGAAATTGTAGGCCATTCTGCTTTATCTTCTAATTCGTGTTCTTTATAATTTCCTGTTAGGCTTGTATAGTTTACCCATCTGTCATCTGGCTCAACTGTTGGCAATACTTTTGCAAATATAAATGGTTTTTCTACTGCTTCAAATCCAGGCATTACAGTTCCAAATTCTACCTTGAAATCTGTAATATATTCATCATCTTCTAATTCTACAGAAGTAAAGTCTATATAATTATTCTTTTGAGTATTATATGTTCCATATTCTATATAATCTTCTGATTTATTTGTTTTGTATTTTACTACATAATCTAAATCTTCATTATATGTTCCTGTGAATAATTTTGTGATTCTTACATATTCATAAGGTAAATTGTCTGTCCATGTGAAATTGTCTAATGGTACATTAGAAGTATTTTTTAGGCTATTAAAACTATATTTAATTTCATCGTTTGGTTGTGCTTGCTCTACACCATTTTTGTCTATATCTAAACCAATATCTACACTTGTATTTTCAATAGTAATTGGTATAGTTTTCATGTGTTCTCTAATTTCTATATCAAATTTTTCTGTATTTAATAAGTAATTGTCTGAACCACTGTTTACTTCTTTTATATAATAATCTCCATATTCTAATAACTTACTTGTTCCAATACCATCCTTTATCGTTATAGTATCTACAAGTTCGTCTTTTTCATTATAAATTTCAAATACTGCACCATCTAATTTTGTGCCTTTCTTTTCTCCTGTTAGTTCATTATCATCTGCAGATATTTTTGTAATTTCTATTTTTCCTTTGATTTTTTCATTTTCAAATGTTAAATCTGTTATTTGGTCTTGTTCTAAAACAACTGTCTGAGGTTCTTCTGTTAATACATAGTTTTCCAAAGTCTTTGTTTCTTGAACTGTATATGTTTGGTCTATTGGTAGTCTCTTGCTTACTGCTTCTCCGTTTTTATCTGTTGTTAGAGTATCTACAATATTTCCAGATTCATCGTAAACATTAAATTTTACTCCCTCAAGTCGAATTTCATTGTTATCTTCATCTATTTTAATAACTTTTACTTGTCCTTTTTTCTTTTCATTTGTAAAAGTCAAATCTGTTATTTGATCTTCTTCTAATATAACTGTTTGTGGTTCTTCTGTTAATACGTAGTTTTCCAAAGTCTTTGTTTCTTGAACTGTGTATTCTTGATCTATTGGTAATCTCTTGCTTACTGCTTCTCCATTTTTATCTGTTGTTAGAGTATCTACAATATTTCCAGATTCATCGTAAACATCAAATTTTACTCCCTCAAGTCGAATTTCATTGTTATCTTCATCTATTTTAATAACTTTTACTTGTCCTTTTTTCTTTTCATTTTGGAATACTACATCTACTATTTCATTTGCTTCTAATTTTATTGTTTGTGGTTCTTCTGTTAATTTATAATTTTCTAATGTTTCTACTTCTTGTAATGTTAATTTTTCAAAGTCCCTTACTGCATATCTTGATGTAACAGCTTCTCCTTCATCGTTTGTAATAATTGTTTCTAATACATTATTATTTTCGTCTAATACATTGAATTTTACACCTTTTAGTTTTATTTCATTATTATCTTGGTCTACTTTTATTACTCTTATTTGACCTTTCTTCAATTCATTTTCTATTACAGATTCTTTTGTTTTATCCCATTCTACTTTTATTTCAGTATCGCCAGCTAGGTTGTACCACTTATTTGTAGTCTTTTCAATCCATTTATAGTCGCCAGTCCTTAAATTTTCCACATATATTTCTCCATTTACATCAGTAGTATATGTACCTATAACTTTTTGGAACTCTTCACTATAAAGGTCAAATTCTACATTTCCTAGTGCCACTTTATTATTGTCTTTATCTACTTTATATACTTTAAGGTTACCTTTTTTATGTTCATTTTCTAATTCTACTTCTGTTACTTTGTTATAAGTTGCTCTAATATCAATACTTTCTTGTGATATTATGTAGTCATCATTACTTTTTACTTCTTTTAACACATAATTTCCTTGATACAATTCATAAAATGTTAAATTTCCTTCACTATCTGTTGTTCCTCTACCAATAACTGTTCCATCCTCTTTTGTTAATTCGTAAACTGTATCTTTTATTGGTTCATTAGTTTCTAAATCTACTTTATGAATTTTTATACTAGCTGTATTTGCTTTTAGTGTAAGATTACTTGTTGCACTTGTTAAAGAAATCGGATCACCTGTTATTGCATAGTCTTGTAAAGATGGATTATAACTTGTCGCATAAAATACAGCATAAGATTTAGAATTTACATCTACCCTTATTACTCCATTAATATCTTGTGTTTCCACTGTATTTTTAGGGATTCTAACTTGGAATGTTTCACCTGTTCCAAAAGAATTTTGTCCTCCACCTGCTGTATTTGTTAATAGTGTTCCTTCTGGGAAGTTTGCTATTGCAACATTATAACCATTAATATCAACATTTGAACTTACAGTATAATTTTGAATATAGTAATCCCCTTCTAATACCATATTTCCTGATTTATCAATATTTGCTACTGGTGTTCTGTATGTTGATGTTCCATTTTGTCCTTCATTTACTAATCTGTGAATTAAATCTACTATTTGTTGTCCTGTTGAGTCTGTTGCATAAAAACTATTTACATCACTTTGACCTAATGCACAATATACTGCCATTTTTGTAGCTTGATAAGCATATCTCCAATCACTTACCCCTAAACTTTCTGGAGAATTATATGGATAACCTGCTACAACTGTTCTCCATACTCTATTGTAAGTTTCTTGATCACTCAAAATTTCAGTTAGTGTTACATCATATCCTTCTGTTTCTTCTACTCCTGGTTTATCAACATTTAAACAGTATGCTGGATAAAAGTTTCCATTTTCATAATAACCTGCTAAATGTGTTATAATGTAATTTCCACCTAAACTTGAACTCCTTAAATGATACGGTACTGTACCAATACTGGTTAATCCTATGGAATCTCCAATATTAGCTGCCAAACTTACCCCTGCTGGTAAGATGTTTGTCATTATAACTATTGCCAATAAAATTGTTGCTAAAACTTTACTTTTTGACTTTGTCATTTTTTTACATACCTCCTTTAAAATAAAAATAAGTATAAAAAAAGAACTAGCTTGAAAGGGGGAAATCTGCTAGTTCGTTTTCATACTTATATTTTTTGATATTAAAATTTTATCATTTTAATCTATATCAGTCAATGAATGTTTTTTGAAACATTTTTGAAAGTTTACTGTACTTTTATATATGACCTATATTGAAATATGGTTTCATCACCATTTGCTGTTATGTGGTATTCCGCTTCTGCATAATAATATATAGTAAAATATTCACTATTATAAACTTTATTTTCTACATTTGTTTTATTTGCTGTAAAACTTTGTGTATTTCCTACAATAGAGCTACTTGGTACTACTTTTACATTTGTATATCCAAATTCTTTTATACAAGTATCTATTAAATTTCTTAGTTTAGTCATTTCACTATCACTTTTCATATATGCTTTATATCCACCATTAAGAGCACTCTCATATCTACTATATTTTGAAAGGTCAACTTTTTTAATTTCTTCTACAGGTTCTTCCTGTTTTGGTTCTTCACTTATTGGTTCTTGTGGTTTATTATTACCACTACTTGTGCTACTTTGATTATTTGTCTTTGGTGTTTCTACATTTGTTTTTTCATTTGTATTCTTATTGGTAACTTTTGTATTACTTTCTTCTTTTGTTCCTTGTGCTACCTGAGTAGTTTCTTCTTTTGTTTCTATAACTTCATTTTCATTTGTTATTTCTTCATTATTATCTTCTGTATTTTCTAAAACTTCTTCATTGGTTACTAAATTTTCATCCTTTGTTTCTTCTGTTTCTTCTTCTGTACTTATGTTATTATCTAAGGTTGCTACCTCTTTAGTTTTGTTTTGGACTTGTATATAAACGATTACACTTATTATAATTATCAAAATTATTGTTAATATAGATATTATTAAGATTTTCCTTTTCATAAGATCATCTCCTTCTATCTATATTATACCGTGTAATCAGCTATACGTCCACCTTTTTTAAAATTTTTATGTAAGCAAAAAACTATATTGCTTCTTCTTCCTCTTGTTCTTGCAAATCATCTTTTGCTTTTGACTTTACGGATTTTTTAGTTTTTTTTTGATTTTCATTTTCTTCTTTAGCCTTTTCCTTTTCTTCTAATTTTTCATAATATGAATCTAAAACAACTTGTGAAATTTGTTCTCTTGTTTCCTTATTAGTAGGATAACAAGCATCTTTATATTTCTTTTCTTGTGTTTCTTTATCATAATATGATCTTTGTGGTAATTGCACATATAATTTATCCTCTTTGCTTCTTTTTACGGTTACACCTTCAATATTAAAGCAATCATCAATACATATTGTTGCAATTCCTTTAGTAATGTTATTATTATCATTTGTTAAATTAATATGTTTTACATTAATATCCATATTAGGTTGTCCTCCTTCCTTTAAAATTAAATCTATATAAATTTATTACATAGCTTCCTCATCTTCTTCTGAATGTACTTCATCAAGTATTTTCATACAGCCTACTCCTAAATATATTAAGCAATCTAATATTTTACCTTTTTCTTCTAATACTGTTTCTAATGTATTTCTTGTTTGTTCCTTTTCTTCATTATTTAAGAGTTTCAAACAATCTATTATTTGTTTAATCATTACCTCATATTTTTTTCCATCTTTTTTTATAATGTAAATATTCATTAAATCAATATTTTCTTTCTCTATTAAATCATCTAACCATTTGTCAAAGTTATTATTCATATTCTTCTTCCTCATCTTCAAAGTTTTCCCTATTTTCTTGTCTTTCTTCAAACTTAGTAATTTCATAATCTTTTCCCATCCTATCTTTCAATATATATGCTAATTTATAATCTAATAAACACTCTTTATTTGGTTCTTCATAGGCTCTATAAGAATGTCCTCGATTGGTCTCTTTAATATATTCTATTGTTCTTCCAAATTTATCTTTCAAATAATATTGTCCTTTTATTTCTTCTTTTATTGAATTTTTAAATAATTCAAATTCTGTTTTATATAAATTACTTAATACTTGATTTTTGATTTCATTTACTAACTTTCTATTATCCTGTTCAAATCTTCTGCGTTTTTCAAAATCATTTACATCAACATATTTAGATAATTCTTTATTATATAATTCATATCTTTTATCAAATTTTTCTCCATATTCGTCTATGTTTTTTTCTCTATAATAATTTCTTAGTTTTAATAAAGCATATTCAAATGGTATTGTGTGTTTATTTAATTGAGAAATTTGAATATTACCATCTATCATGCTTAACATTAAATTCAATAGCTTATCTTCAAAATTTAAAGCTCCACTCCTTGTATATTCACTTTTATAATAGTGCAGAGGTCTATCATTATTAGTTGCTGATGTAATAAATATTTGATTTGTTTTTGGTTTCAATATAATATTTTTACATTTTTCATAACTCATTCTAATTCACCTATTCCATTTCTTCTTGTTCTTCCTCTGTATCTTCTAAATATTTTTTGTAATAATCCATGTGTTCCGTATTCTCCATATAATTATGATTTTTAGCACCATAATCTGCTAAAAACTTTATACAATCATTATAATTATTGGTTTTAAATAATGGTTCTTTTTCTACACTTATTTCACTATTTGTAAAATGTTCTAATATATATTTATCATAAACATATCCACTTCTTCTTAAAGCTCTATTTATTGTATGTTTTGTTATCCTATCCCACTCTCTATCTAATGTTGAACATTGTCCATAAATATTAAAAGTATCGATTCTACTTCTTTTTCCTACAGTATCTATTGTTAATAAGTGTTGACCTATCAAAAAATCATATATGTAATATCTGTATTCATTTTCTATCATTTTTCCACTCCTGTTACACATAATCTTAAATTTCTTTGGTTTTCTACGCATGTTATAAGTGTTATTCTGTTATCTTCTGTTGGATTTAAAACTGTTAGGTCTGTTTCTTCTATCTTTTTAATTTCACTAATTTCATATTTTTTGGTTTCATACTTTGTTATATACTCTATTTCCATTCCTTCTTTTGCATCTTTTAAGTTTTCAAAAAATGCTGCTTTGCTACCTCTGTTATGAGAACACAAGCAAACATTTCCTTCTAAATAACTTGTATCCTCAAAATGTCCTACATATTTTCCTATTGTTTTATTATCTGTTCCGTCTGCTATTGGTGCTTTTTCTATTCCTAAATCTTTTATAGTTATATAACCTATAATATTTTCATCATTAGGATCAAGAGAAAGTGTTTCTTGTACTTGTTCCTCTATTGTTTTATTTTCTTCTGTATTAGAATCTTTTTCATTCTGTGGACTTGGCTTAAATATTAAAGCAAGTATTAATAAAATCACTATAACAATTATTCCAATTCCATATTTTAAAATTTTCTTTACCATTTTTCGCCTCCATAAAAAATAAGCGACAATTAGCTTTTTTATAACTAATTATCGCCTGTTCATATTTTTTGATACTAAAATATTATCACTTATATTTTTATACGTCAATGAATGTTTTTTGAAACATTTTTGAAATTATATCTCTTCTTGTTCTTCTTCTTCAAAAAAATCATTATATTTTTTTAGTTGTTTTTCATTCAAATAATATTGTGGGTAGTCTGAAATACCTACTTCTTTTGCCTTTATTTCTATGCCAGATTCATTACTTATTTCATCTAATAGCTTATCTATTTTTATTTCTACTATAGAACGTAGCATTTCTTTTTTATGATAAATTGGAATATCGACATTATATGTCCTACAACATAACTCTACTCTTATTTTATTATCATCGTCATCATCTTCTTCAAAATAATATGCATCAAATATTTCATTTGTTTCACTATTAAGTTTATTTAAAAATTCTTCAACATTTCTATCTATAGTTTTTGATTTATCATAATCAATATAAATATCATAAAAAATTACCCATGTAGGTATTGTTACTATATCCTCTAAATTACCTAAATTAATATTTTCATTATTATTTACATTTTTTTCTACTGTAAGAATTTCATTTTCTGTTTCTCTTACGAATTGAGGAGTATGTTCTAACCATTTTTCTTTCAAGTTATATTTATCTATTAGAGTTTTTCTTATATTATATGTTAATTCGTATGCTGGTTCTTTACACTCTCTAACTTGTAAAATCTTGTTTTCTAACATGTTAGAAATTAATTTTTCTTTATTAGTTCCTTTAAATATATCTCTTATTAAAATCGAATCTTTTGGAAAACTTCCACTATATAAGTATCCATTTTTTATATATTCATTTTTAAAAAGATGATATAACTCTATTTGTTCTCTTTTAAATTTCATTTGAATCCTATCCTTTATAATTTTATTTCATAATAATTATTCCATAATATAATGTCTTTTTTCTTAGTTCCAAGTATTATGCTTATCGTTCTTCCTTTTAACTTATTAAATGCCATTTTATTTATTTTAATAGCATATATATTTTCTTTGCTTTTATTTTTGCAATTTGAAATATCTATCAAAACATTTTTATCATTTATTTTTTCTCTTTTTATTAATTTGAAACCTTTGCTTGTCTTACTATAAACATAGGTGTTTTTTATATTAAATAATCCTATCAAAAGAATTGCTAATCCTAAACCTGATATAATTAATACTGGTACAATGATATTATTATCTTCCTTTTCTTCTTGTAATTCTTCTACTTTATTTTCGTATGTTACTGTATAATCATAAATCATATTTATTTTTTCTATTGTGCCAGAATATGTTACAGTAACTTTATATGTATTTGGATTTGCTATTGTTCTTACAGTCTGATAAATTTTTGTTCCTTTATATGTTTTTGGTATAGTTTCTCCATCAATAGTTTCTGTGCTATCTGCTTCCCAATTTACATTTATTAAATAATATATTGTATTATCTAATGTGATTTCTTTTTCTATATTAATTAAATCGTTATCTGAATAATTTGTAAAATCTAATACTTTTTCGTCTATTTCTTGATATGATCCATTATTTATAGTTTCTATTTTAATGTCTGATATAGTTAATTCACCTTGATATTCTCCATCATTATAACTTTGTTTTTCTCCAAACTGCTGAGTTATATAATCTCTATCTTGACTAGCAAGTTCTTTTGTTTCTATTATTTCTTTTACTCTGTAATTATCTTCTGATATTTCTTTATCTAAATTTTTTATTTTCATTTTTTCTGTTTCTGTGTTATATATCTCATTTAAAAACTCATTTTCTGCGTTTTGAGTAGTTTGAAATTCTTTTGTAATTATCTCATTATTTGTATTAGCAAAACATTTCACATTGCAAGTAATTATAATTAATATTATTGGTATAATTAAGTATTTCTTTTTCATATTTAATAAACCTCCTCTTCCTCTGATTCTGTCTTTTCATTTATTCTTTCATTCATAGTTTCGTCATTTATCATTAATATTTTAGGATTATCAAATAATTGGTTATAATCTATAAATTCTTTTTTTCCTAAAATTTCTTTATTTGTAACTAATGTTCCTGCGAAATCAACCCATACACCTTTTTCAATCATTTTGCCATTTTCATTTTCACAATATTCATAATAAAATAAATCTGGATTTTTTTGCTTCTTAGGTATTTTTTCATCTACTTCTTTATATCTTACTGCTTCTTTTTGATTCTTACTATTATTTTCAATTAGCTTAGTATTTTGAATAAATTGTTGAATATTATTTTTATCATGTGTTTTTATTAGTAATTGCTCTTCTGTGTCAAAAATTATAGTTGTTTCCTTATTCTTTGTTTCAATACTTTCAATATTTTTTAATTTTAATTCATCGCATATCTTCTTATATATTTCGTTTATATGTTTATCTTCATTTATTTCATTTTTATATTCTATATCTGATTTATTTTTGTTACTTCTGACTATTTTTTCTACTTTATAATTATTTATTCTTTCCATTAATTCGTTACATTTTTCTTTTACTTCTTCAGTATTGTTTTCTGCTATTTTTAATAATTCTTCTATAGTTATTTTCATATTATAATCAGAAAAATAACCCATTCTATCTATTGCATCTTTTTTATTATTATACATTTCCTTAAAATATTTATTATCATAAGTAAAAATAAAATCTACAATTTCTTTAACTAATTTTTCTTTATTTTTCTCTAAGTTTATTTCATTTGGTATTTCATTATATGGAATATACACACCTTCATAAAATTCTGGTCTAAATTCAGTATAATCTATGTTTAATGGTTCTTTTGTAATTTCCAAATCTTGAACTTCATTAATATATTTTCCTACCAAATTTTCATTATTACTCCAATAATCTCCTCCACCCATTCCATTTCCTAATGCTAATAATAGTGAAATTGGTGCAATTTTTACTTGAACATAATTATTTTTTTCTTTATATAGCCAAGCTAGAGGGCAATGATCTAAATTTATAAATTCTTTTCTTTTGTGATTATAAATATACTTATATTCTTCATCTTTAATATTTTCTAATTTAATTTCTTGATAATTTTTATCTGCAAAATGGTATATTGTTATTGGATAACCACCATCTTCTCTATCATATATATCTAATTCTTTTTCAATTTTTTCTAATAAATCATAATCATAATCTTTTTCATTATTATCTCTGTCAATTCTATCTCCACTTAAAGCATAATCTCCAACTACAAAAACCCTATCGCCTTTCCATTCATTTGCTAATTTTTTCATTATATTTAAAACCAATGGATTTCTGCTATAAGACCATTCCATAAGTTTTATTCCACCATCTGAATACATATATTCTTTTTTGTCTATATTAACCACTTTATAATATTGTCCCATTTTTCTACATCTCCTCTTCTGTTTCTTCGCTTTTCGCTTCTTCTGTTGTTTGTCCGTTCTAAAATTAATTTTGAACTATCTATTTTTAGTTCTTCTTTTCCATATTTCAAACTTTCGAGCTGATCTACTTTATATTGAAAATCATTAAATCTTTCTCCTTTAATAATTTTCTGTCCCTATTAAAATAACTTTATCTAAATTAATTGTTATTCCAAAGTTCATTCTTCTTCCTCTTCTTCATTCTCTATTTCATATTCTTCTTTATGTGTAATTCCATCTCCATTTGAATAAATCTTTCCTCTAAACTCATTACACTCTCCTATATATTCCCATTCAATCTTACTATTTGGATATTTTTCAAATAATTTTTCTATAACATTTATTGGTTCAGACCAAGCTGTCAAAAAAATTAATTTTCCTTCTTCTGGTGTTCCTTCTTTATATATAGCATCCCATTTTGTTCCCCAATTTTGGCAGGACCAATCATACCAAGTTGCACATCCATATTTTGAAATATTATTTAAGCATAATTCACAAAATTCTTCTAAGGTTTTTATTCCTAATTTCTTTTCTGTTTCTTCTGGAATATACCTATTTACTGCTCTTTCAATTTCTTTCATTTTTTCCACAGTAATATTTCGCATATATCTATTCCATAAGTCCCCATAATAATCATCTTTTGTTCCTTTTAATAAATTTTTTACTTGTAAAAATTCTTCTGATTCTTTTTTACTTATTACAAATGCTATTGCATTTTCTGTTACTGTTCCTTCTGTTATATTTAACTCTTTTGGCATAGGTATTAATTTTTGAAAAGTAACTCTTCCATTATCAAAAATTTCTTCCAACACTTCTTTTGGTGCTTTTACTATATTAGTACATAAATTTGGCATTTTTTTCACTCCTTTTCTGAGCATATAAAAAAAGCCAGCTTTTAAACTGACTTTTGCTCACAATGTTTATATTAAGATTTTATAACCTTATTTTTTATATGTCAATGAACGTTTTTTGAAACATTTTTGAATTATCTTTTATAAATAATTTCTTCTTCCATAATACATGTGTGAAATATAGATAGTCTTTTTATTCTCATCTATTGTGTATAAAACAATGAAATTATCTACTACCATTCTTCTAAATTCTCTTTTCATTCTATCTTTCTTTTTTATTTTAGCATATATTTTAGGAGATTCTGCTAAATCCATTACATTTTTTCTCATTTTTCTCATTAGTCTTTTTGCAGCATCTTCATTTACTAAATTTTTAGAAATATATTCATAAATTTCTCTAATTTCATCTCTTGCATCTTCAGTAAATTCTATTTCATATATTTCTTTTTTAGAATCCATATTTTTCTTCCAACTCCTTAAATACCTCTGCTGCTTTGACTGTTTTGCCTTCTTCTATTTGTTTTTCAGCTTTTAATAATTTCTTTTCTATTTCTTCATCTAATAATTTTTCTTTATATTGTTCTACACTTAAAACTATTACATTATTTTTTTCATTTTTGGTTAATACAATATCTCCATATTTATTCATAGCAGTTTCTACTTCTTGCATATTTATAGCTTGCATATTTACCACCTCTCTTTACAATACTATAAACATTATAGCATAAAACCTGTGATTTTAAAATACATTTTTTAATATTTCTACTAAAAACTCTCTTGTCTGACTATTTATCAACACAGTTGCACCTACTGTTAATAGTATAATCAGAATCATATAAATTATCACTTTTAAAATTTTTCCTATTATTTCAAATATAGTTTGAAATATGGGCTTTTTTCTTACTATTATTATATTTTCATTTTGTGTAGTTTGATTATTCTTCTTTTCCATTGCTATATCATAAAGGGATTTTTTCTTCATTTGTTTACCTCTTTTTCTTAAAAAAATTAAATTTCTTTTTCTTTTCTGTAACATCTGTATTTATCAAATATGGTTTTAATATTGTTTCAAAAAAATATTTATTTCCAACTATAAAAGGATCAGTAATGTATTCTGAAAAAGTTGTCCTTTCTTTCCAATAGTTACCCAAACTAATTCTAAAATTCTCTTTTTCACTTTCCTTTGCAAAATTAAATACTAAATATGTACTTGTATCTTCACCTATTATTTGAAAGCAATTTATTAGATTTGGTATTTCCCATATCTTATTTCCTGATACTACTATTTTTAAATCTCTTGTTAAAAATGACATCTTTTCTTCTTCTGTCAATTCATTTAATGCACCATAATCATAAATATAGAAATTATAATTATTTGCTAATATATCTGACATATTTTTAGGTTTTAAAAACATATCTATTCCCTTATATGTTATTCTATTCATATTCTCTGAATATAAAGCCTCTTTATTTTCTATTAAATTACCAATAGAATTATGATTATTATTTTCTATATAACAAGCCTTTATATTTGTTAATTCACTTAAATATTTTGTTAAATTAATAGCCATAGTGGTTGCCCCAATATGTTTTTCAGTTCCTACCACTCCTATATTTACTGTTTGTTTTACTCTAATATAATTTTCTTTGATTAATTTAGTTGTTTGATTTACTGCAATTATTTGATTATCTATTTTATACTTAATTGAATTTCCAAAACTCATTCCTTCAATACTTAATGCTTTTTCCAATTCTTCTTTAAATTTTATATCATCAACTTCTGTTACAATATTGTATATTCCCAAATTAAAAATTTTACCTAACAATATGTTTCCATGCTTATATCCTTGTGCAATTATTATAATTCTTAAATTATACATTTTTCTAATTAATGTTATTTTTGAAATAATCTCATCATCTGAAGTTAGATTTTCTATTGCCTGTAAATCAATAATTAAATAGTCTATGCTGTTTAGATTTCTTAATTCTGTTTGCATAAATTTCTCTAAGTTATATTCATTTATAAATCTTGTAACTAATGTAATATTATTTTTCATACAATATTCTTCAAGTTCTGGTATAACTTTTTTTGATATGTATATATATTTTTTATATCTTTTTATTTCTTCCATAACACTTACCTCTAAAATTATTCTCTTACAATTACTGTTTCACCACTATTTGTAGTAACTCTATTTTCTTGTGTTCCTGGTGTTTCATCTTGTATATATTCCTCTTCTTCATCTGGTTCTTCTAATAAACCTTTTAAGTTGTCTAATACTTTTTGTTCTTCTGTTTGTTCATTTTGTACTACAGTATTATTTTGGTTGTTTGTAACATTATTGTTTAGCATATCTTTATTTTTTCCTGTATTCAATATTATTGCAACAATAATTACTAACACTAAAATCAAACTTAAAATTATTAATTGTTTCTTTAATTCCTCTTTATTATTCATATTCTACCTCCATATTTTAATTTCCAAATAAATAATTGTATGGATCAACAGCATTACTACTACTATTTTTATTCATTCTTATTTCAAAGTGTAAATGAGCACCTGTTGAATTTCCAGTTGAGCCCATAATGCCTAATACTTGTCCTGCTTGTACTTCTGTTCCTTCTGCCACCATTATTGAGCCTTCCTTCATGTGTCCATATAATGTATAAAAAGTTATATTTTCTGCTGATGTGTGTTCTATTACAACATAATTACCATATCCAGTATTACCTGCTTTTGATACTACTACTTTTCCAGATAGTACAGAACATATTTTAGGATTTGAAATTGAAATCACTACTAAATCTATTCCTGTATGAGCTCTCGTTTGTACTACTCCATTTACTGTTATTGTTCTGCTTGGACTAAACTTTGATGTTACCACATCTTTATTACTATCCCAAGTTTCAAAAGGCATTGGAAATACTGCACCTTCATATTTTTTCATATTATCTGATGAGATAACTTCATTTACAGTAATAGTAGTCGAAGTCGAACTTGAACTTCCTTCTTGTTTTTTATCATCTGATTGTGTATCGTCATTAGAAAATACACTCATCAGTGCAACTACTGGAAATATAACTACTATAAATATACCTATTGCTACACCTACGATTATCATTTTTATTTTTAAAGAAAAAAGGGAAAAAGCTGTTTTCCCCATTTCTAATACTTCATTCTTGTTTTCTGCCATTACTTTCCACCACCTATTAAATAAGGTTTTTCCCATTCTTCTGCTTTAACATTTATTAGACTATGTCCAGGTCCAACAAACATTAGTCCACGACCTCTGTCTTTTTGTGAAAGTATTGTTTTTTCTTCTGTATTTAAGTTATATGTTCTTACAATTTCCTCTAAGTCCTGTCCGTCAGTTCCAAAAAAGAATTTGTATGTACTATTATCCAAAATGGCTTGTCCATACTGCTTAATTTCATCTGCCAAAAAGTCTAAAATATTTTGAGAAATTGTAATAAGTCCACATTCATATTTTCTACATCTTTTACTAAAATTTCTCATAAACTCTATTGCTTGTGGTACTTTTTTATCTATTAACAAATATGCCTCATCACATACAACATAGCACTTTTCTTCGCGATTTCTAAATGCTCTATCCTCACAGAATCTTAACATATTCAAATATTGACAACTCTTTATATTTGCTGATGCACCTTGTAAAGAATAAATATCTAAGCATAAGAAATCATTATCTTCTTCTATGGTTGTATAACCATTAAATATTTCTGCATTATGTCCTATTGCTAAACTTCTAACTATTGATTTTATAATTTCTAATTCATCTCTATGCTGTGTATTTTTATCATTTACCTTTATTTCTAGTAATTCGTACAAATCTTTCATAATAGGAAATTTATCTCTTTTTATATTGTCTATATCTGTATCATAAGTTATTCCAAAACTCTTATATAATTGTTCCAATGTTTCCATTAACAAACTCATTTGAAAACTCGTTATTTCTGGAAAATATAATTTAAAAAATGCTGTTAGAAAGTCCATGTGCAAAGCTAATGCTGACTTTGTACTGCTATATTCTTCATCCTCATCTTCAATATTATTAGGCAATTTATTTACTTGTAATGGGTTTATTCTTCCTACATTTTTGCCCTTTCCACCACTACAATCAATCCATTTACCTCCAATTTCTTTGCACATTGCCTTATATTCTGATTCTGGGTCCAAAACATAAAATTTACAACCATTCATCCACTCATTTAACATTATTTTTTTTGCTAAGTATGATTTTCCACTACCACTTGCACCACTTATTGTTATATTACTATTTGGTCTATCAGAGGTTTTTATAAAAGTATCTAAAATAATTGCTCTGCCATCTTCGTCTGTTCCAATATAATATCCTTTTTCATCTATTAAACCACTACCAGAGAAAGGTAACCCTTTGAATAATGCTGCTAATGACATTTGTTTGTTAGAAATTTCAGTTATTTCATCATATTTAGTATCATAAGGACTTGCTTGTTTTAGTGCTACACCTTGCTGAAATGCTGGTAATCTTGCTTTCAATCCCATTCCTGCTACTTTATTTTTTACTATTCTCATATTTTCTGTAAAATTATTTTCTGTATTTCCATTTGTTTTAGCAAGGAAAGATAGATTGATATATGGTATATTATCTATTGTTATTTCTCTTATCATCGTTTCTGCACTTGCTATTTTGTATTCTGCTTGTGTCTTTAAAAATTCATTTTGTGTAGTGTTGTATGTGTTTTTATCTGTTGTAATTCCTTTTGAAACACCCTCAACAAATGCCTGGACATCTTCTATGGGAGTTATTACTAATGATACTACTGTGTTTGGAATGTCTTTTAAACTTAAAAGCCACCCTATATTTACTCTTGATGGATACCCAGAAATATATTGTATTTTAGATAAAAACTCTCCTAATTGTACTCTACTTGATTTTATTTCTATCCCTTGAGGTGCAATTAAATTTAAAAGTTCTTGATTTATTGGCATTGTTTCAATTTCTTTTGTTTTCATCTCTTTAATCCTCTTTTCTATAAAGTTTCTTCTTCCTTTTCTTCAGTTATAGATTCTATATAATTCAAATATTCTTTATGTGAAATGATATTATTATTTAATTGTGTGCAAATTTCTCTATTGATGTATTCTGATACCTTTTCTATTTTTTGTTCTAATCTTTCATCATTTAGTTTTAAATCTTTTATTCTTTCATATACATCATCTAATTTTTTGACATCTTCTAAAACTTTATTTTTTTCTTCTTGTGTTGGTTCTTCTTTTAATTCATAATCATATATTTCTTTTTCAGATAATCGTTCTTCGTAATATACTTCTCCAAAAGCCTTATAAGTTGTATCTTTTACTCTCTGTCTTTCTTCATAGTTTATTTTTTCTACAAATCCATTTGGTACTGTTCCTATACCTATAGGTCTATATAAAACATAATATTTATACATTATTTACTCCTTTCTAATTTACCGTTAGTGGTCCTTGCATATATTCTTGATCTTCCATATATGCAACATCTGGATTAGTATAACTATTTACTAATTGAATAATTAGTCTTTCTTCTAATATTTCTGTCCTATAACCACTATTAGTAAATTTCATTTTTAAATCATTTAGCCTTTTTAATAAGTCCTGTTCAACATATTCTGTGTTTTCACCCCAAATTATCAAATAAATTTCACTTTCTAATGCTCTACCTCTTACTGATAAATTTCCAAAACTTCTACTTCTTTTTCCTTGTAAACTAAATTTCAAAGCATTTTTTTCTTTATCCATTAATTCTGCTTGGTAGTCTTGGTTTTTCTGTAAATTTACTGGTCTATTTGTAAAATACAATTTGAAAGGTTTTAATTCACTTGCAAAATTTCTTGTTAATATTTGTGCATGATTTTTTTGTTCCTCTTTACTCATTAATTTACAGTTTTTCGGATGTATCTTTAAATATGCTAAGACTTTATTATCTAGTGTATATAGGAAATTTCCTTGAATATCTTTTATATTTAAAAATCTGTTAGCTGATATTTGAGGTTGTTTCTTGAATAATTTATCTAACATACTCATTTGTATCTTTCTCCTTTACTACATACTTGAAATATTTTTGTCCTTTTAGGTATTTATAAATATTCATTAATAGTCCTGCTATACAACTGTTATTCTTATCTTTCATAACTGCAATAAAAGTAAATCCTGTTATAATTCCAACTAAAATTAAGCAAACTAAATAATTTTGACTAATTAGATATATTGGAATTGCAATAAATATACTAATTCCTCCTGCTATTGCTGTTGTTATTAATTCTTTTATACCTATTCCATTTATTAATTCTGTCCTAGTCTTAACATTAGCTGGAATTTGTACCTGATATTTCTCTTCTTCCATATTCTTTAATCTCCTAACTTATCCATTCATACTGTTGGTATTTCTCTGTTAGCCAATTTCCCATTAAATCTTTAAAATCATTGTCATCTTTAATTGTTCCTTTAACATCTGCCGACATTAGAAATCCTTGTGATTGTCCGTCTAATTTGTCTGCTTCCCAAGACATATAATATATATCGTCTGCCATTGCTCCTCTTGTAATTCCTTGACATTCATCATAGAGTTTATATACAGAACACCATATTTTATAAGAATCCCAAAATCCACCTATGTTTATAAGTTTTTCTCCTGTATTTACATAGTAGTTACCATCTACCCTTATAACACTTCTACCTTCTACATCTTCGTAAGTGTCTGTTAATGCTCCATCTGTAAGAGAAATTTGAATGTCTGAAAAATCTCCAATAGCATCAGAACTTTCTACATAAGGGAAATATTGTAATACTGTATCTTTTACTGTACTTATACAAACTATTAAAATTAATGCAATTAGTCCATTTCTTATCCTTGCTTGATATTTTTGGTGTTCAGTTTCATCACCTGTCATTATTTTAAAAATTGCAACTCCAATCATTGCACAACAAGTAATTCCTGCTAAAACTCCTAAAAAGTTTGTAATATAATAAATAGTATCCATATTGTTACCTCTTACTTTCCTTTACTTACTCCTGTTTTAAACATTGTTACTACTCTACTTACTGTATTTACTTTTCCACTTGTACTTCCTCCACCTGCACTTATCATAAACTCTTGTAACATTGCTGGTGTTCTTAAAGCTATGCTAGAGGCTGTAAATGCTAACACAAAATGTCCTCCATTTAATAGAAGTATTGCAAACTGCACTAACAATAATTGAATAAGAATTGTAAAGGCATTATTTATAAATTTTTGAATATATCCTTTAAAAGCACCTTGATTAGCATTTAAAAGTCCTATACTTGCAAATGGTATTCCTAATCTTAGGATTAGCATTTCAAAACCTCTCGTCAAAAATTGGAAATACAGTAATGTTAATTGTATTGCTATAATTAAATATAAAAATGCTCCAAATACATTTAAACCAAGATTTTTATATTCTGGCACTACTGGTTCTAAACTACCTGTCATCCCCATTAATAAATTGTTATATATTCCATAGAAGATGTTTACAAATTGAGTATATATAAATCCAAATGTAATCATTACTATCATTGCTTTTACAAATCCGTATTAAAACATTTAGTGGATTATCTTCTGGATCACCGATTTGTCCAAGTCATATATGTTTCAATTAGCTTTTTTACAAAAAACATTACAAGTATTGCCATTGCTACAATATAAACTGCATTGTATAGACCTGATATACTAAAACTTGTAGCAATATCTCTAAATGATATTTCTATTGCAAAAGCTAAATAAAACATAGATGTATATACTCCAGAAAGCCATGTTAAAATAGCTTCTGAAATCCATCCTAATAGATAAACAATTATAGTTGCAATTAAAGCTGCCACTTTCCTACTCCTTCTACTTCATAGAAATCTTATCTCCGTATTTCTGGTTCTTCTTCCTCTTCTGTTTCCTCTACTATTGTTGTTTCTTCCGTTTCTTCGTGTGTTTTACTTATGATTTGATTTTCTATGTAGTTTCCTAAATTTTTTTCATATTCTTCTCTACATTTTCTTATTTCTACATTTAGTTTTTCTAAAAGTTTATTATCATTTTTTAATTTTTCTATATCTTCTGATGTTTTTACTAATCTTTCTATTTTGTCTATATCATAAGCCTTATAAAATTTTCTTCTTAAAATTTCATATTCTTTTGCCAAGTCTTTATTATTAGGATTTGCAATAGATTCAATGTTTTTCTCATATAAATCCTTTACCATTTTATTTTCTTGCCATTTATCCCACAAATAAGTGAGTGCAATTCCTGGCACACCTGTTACAATTCCAATTAATACATATCTTTTAAGAAAGCCAAATAATTTTTTACTTTGTGCTACATTTAAGCCCAATTTATTTGAAAAATTTTGTTGTAATTTTTCTTCTTCCTCTTTTAATTTCTTTCTTTGTTTTTCATTTTCTATTCTTTTTTCTTCATTAGTCTGCATTTCTTCTACATATTCTTTTTCTTTTGTTTCTTTGCTTTTTTCTTCTTTTTGCATTTCTTCTAATCTATTTTTTAATTTTTCTGTATCAGTCATATTTATCTACTCCTTCTAAAAATATCTTGCAATAAGATTTACTATTGTTACTGCTAATAATCCAATTACAATACATACTAAAACTTTTATAATTGATTTTTTATACCTTTGCTGATCTTGTTCATCACCAGTCATTATCTTGAAAACATAAAACAGAATAAAACAAACACCAGTTATAGGTAAAATCCATTGTATAGTTCCAGTAACATCTCTTATAATATTTAGTAAACCTTGACCTAATTTACTGCTTTGGATATTTCCTCCACCTTCTACTTCTGTAACTATATCTGCTGCTTGTACTTTTGTTATAAATGTAAGCATTGCTATTTGAGTTAGCAATATTGATTTTTTTAATTTATTACATTTATATTTCTTAAATTTTTTCATTTTTATTAACCTCCATTTTGAAAATAATTATAGTTTTCCTTGAAAATTTATATTTTTCATTCTTCTTTCCTTTTCTTCCATCAATTTCTTTTGCTCTAATATTTTTTTAAATTGCTTTGTTTGTTCTGCTATATTCCATAGTTGTAATTGCTTAATTTTCCTTACTTTTCTATGATTTTCTCTATATTCTCTGACTTTCGTGTTCCAACTTTTGTTTCCTAATCCAAGTATTTCATTAAACTTCCATTTACTTAAATCTGGCGAATAAGACATTAAAGGAGAAAGTCCTGAACACATTACTAATAAATAAGGTCTTTCAATTCTCAATATTTCATCTGTGGTAAGTAGTGGTCTTTGTGTTAAATTCATTGAATTTGACTTATTTACTGCTCCTCCACTTGAAGAATTACTTTCACTCCAACTTGTTGTTGTATAATTTCCTAATTTTTTAGAAATCTTTTCTGCTGTTACCTCATTACTTGTTTTTAAGTAATTCCATACATAACAATTATCAAGAATATTTTGAGCTGTGTTATCTCCGATATTTTTCATTTAGTTGACTAAAACTTTGCACAAATAAATTAAATCTAATTCCTCTTCCTCCACCAACAGTTAGAAAACCTCCAAAATTAGGTATTGCACTAAAATTGCCAAATTCATCTAGTATAAAATTAGTGCGAATTTTTAATCTACCACCTCTTTCATCTGCAAGTTCTACTAATTTTGTATATACTTGATTTACAAATAAACTGCATAATGAATAAAAGGTTGTTTTTTCATCTGGTAAGATCATATACAAAACTGATTTTTCTTCATTGAATTTATTTAGGTCTATTTCTGATTCACTTATCATACTTGCGACATAACTATCCATAAAAATACTAAGTGTTGCCAAAGCAGATGTAAAAAAACTAGCTCTTGTTTTACTTGGTGCAATTCTTGCAGCTGCGAAACTTGCTACTGCTGGGTGATCTTCTGGTAAAGTATCTAAATAAGTATCCATAGGCATAGTTTTATCTTCCTGTTCAGCACACATTTTGGAAATAAAGTTGTATGTGTTAGGTAAATTCTGATATTCTTTATGCTCTGGATTTCCCATTACAACTGACATTATTCCAGCTTTTTCAACTGACTTTTCTCCATTTATCCATATTGCTTCTCTGTTACCAACTTCTCCAACTAAACTTTCTACTATATCTGAACAATAATTAACTGCCTTTGGTATATCATTTTTTGAAAATGCTTCTATTACTGGTTGTAAAAAATTGTATTTTGAACTTTTTAGTGGATTTTTAAAGTCCAATGTATATACTTTATAACCTAATCTTTCTAATGTCTTAGCTGTATATTGATATAACTCTCCGTTTAGGATCTGAAATTATCATATTCTGTGGTTCTTTTGACAATCCAATATTCATTATTGTTTCAATTACTAGATTTCTGCTCTTGCCTGATCTTGTTGCACCGTACTGTTAAGCTATGTAAATCATCTTTAATGTAATAAATATCTTCTACTTTTCTTATATTTAAAAATGGGATTTTTAATTTTCCTTTTATTGTCTTAAGGTATGGACTGCATATTAACTTATCTTTCTTTCCTATGATTAAACCTCCACTTTCAAATATTGGTTCAATAGAAATTTGTGGTTCTTTATATACTTTGTTCTTTTCTATAAACTTCTTTTCTTCATTTGCTATTTTAATTAGTTTTCGTATTTCTGGATTTTGTGGATCCAATCTATTTACTCCAAATTTTTTAGGTATATCTTTTTTAGAAAGCCACCAAGCAGAACCTTGTTGTGTTTGCTTATCTCCTACTGGCATTGGTATCTCAATATTATCTGTTACTTTGTAATTTTTTGATTTATAATCTTTTAAATCAAATACTTTAAAAACTGTTAGTAAAACAAACATCATAAATGCAATTACTACTAATACAAACATTTCAAAATGTTCTCTATTAGTTAGCAAACTTGTTATTATTTTGTTTGGTGTTAGATTTAGTATTTCTTCTGGTACTTTTGTAAAGATTAGATGTAACATTGTTGAAATAATTGCTGACAATATTACTGCAATAAAAAATGCTATTACTAAACCAACTATTTTTGTCTTTAGCTTATTTCCTTTCATTTTTCTTTTGTTCCTTTCTATATAACAAAAAAAGAAAGGGGATTTCTCCTCTTTCAATTTTTTTCTATATAATTTCATATTAAAATCATAACGTGCTTTTATTATTAAGTCAATGAAAGTTTTTTGAAAAAATTTTGAAAATTTTTAATTAAATACTTTATTATAAAGTTTCCTCAAATGTTGTTTCTTCTATTCTTTCTTTTGCATAATTAAAATATTTTTCATTTAGTTCTATACCTATAAAATCTCGATTTAATTTTTTACAAGCTACTCCTGTTGAACCACTACCCATAAACATATCTAATACAGTATTTTTTTCTTGTGTGGATAATAAAATACATATTTCTGGTATTTTTATTGGAAATCCACTGTGTCCCCACTTTGATTTTGTTTCTTTTCTTCCAAATATATTATTATTCTTTTTTCCTGAATTAAAAGGTATTTCCCATACATTACCTACATTTTTAGTTTTAAAAACTTCTGGAAATTTATCATAGACATTTTGTTTGTATAATTCGATATTAGCTGATGTATGTCTTAGCATAAATATATACTCACATTGGTTAGTTAATTGCCTATTTGTATTTGCTGGTTGTTGATTATATCTGTACCAAATTATTGTATCGTGTAGTTTAAACATAACTCTTCTTGTGGCAATTTCCATTAATTCAAATGCTCTAATTGTTATCTCACTGTCATTTATAACATTAAGATAAAATGTACCATTATCTTTCATAACCCTTTTAGCTTCTCCTAACCACAATTCACACCAATCTAAATATTGTTTATATGAATTAAAATATGCTTCATACTCAAATCCTTTCCAATATGGTGGACTAGTTACAATACAATCAATACTTTTATTTGGAATATTTTTTAAAATTTCTAAACAATCTCCTAAATATAATTTATTCATATTTTCCTCCATAAATTCAAAATTCTTCTTCATCATCTTCTATATAATTTAATTCCACATATTCTTCAATAATTTCCTGTTTTTTTGTTATTTCACCAAACTTATCTATCATTTTTAATTCCTCTTTTGAATATGGATATTCTTCCATAACACCATCTAAGTTATTATTTTCTCTTTGCAAATTTCTAAGTGCAATCCCTCCTATTTTTGCACTTGCTAATAGCAAAGATTCTTCTAAGCCTCTGTTTCTTGTTTTTTCTTTAAAAACACTATCTAAATTATTTTTTTCTTGTATTAAATACTCATAACATTCTGATACTATGTTAGGACTTTCATATATAGAAATCCAATTTTCCAACTGTTTTTGTGTATTTTTTATTATTTTTCCCTGTTCCTCATTATAAGTTGTATTTTTCTCTAAATTATCAACATATTCTAGTAAAATTGACGGATATAATAAAACCATATTTTTATAATCCATTTCTAAACTTCTTCCTGTTACTTCTTTATTTACTTTTTCTACTTGAACAAAACTTTCTATTGTCTTGTTCATTTCCTTTTTTAAAATTTCATTTATTATTTCACTTACTTTTTTATCTTTTATCATTTTTATATACTCCATTTCCTTTATTTTTATATTTCTTCTTCATCTTCCTCTTGCTTTTCATATTGCTCTAAATATTCCTTTTCTGCAAGTAATAAACCAGTTCTTAAATTTGCATTATTTCTTATATCATCTTCTGTTAAACCCAAAGCATCTAAAGTATCATCAATTTCTCTTGTTATTATATATTCATGGTTAGCAAGTTCATATAAAAACATTTCTTTAATAAAGCCATCTCCTACTTTATCCTCTTGTATTGCTCTCCAAAATTCCTCGAATTGTCTTTTTCCCATTTCTTTATAAGCATTTACATCCGTTTTTCTAATAAATCCTCCTGCTCCAATACCTACAATTTTGTCTAAGTCTTTTTCAGTTAATCCTAATTCCTCCATTGCTCTTTTAAATTGTTCATCTGAAAAAGCAAATTTCATAGGAAAATTATCTACTTCTTTCTGATGTCTTTCTTTCATTTCTACATAACTATTCATATTTTTTAACTCCTTCCTTATTTTTTTGCATAATAAAAAAGCAAGTACAAAAAGTACCTACTTAATAAACTTTATAATATAAAATTGTAATTTGAATTATTTTTTATTTAGCGTTGTTAAAAAACGTATTCCATATTCAAGAGCCAATAAAGACCGATACAATCCTATCCATATAGCAAAACTAATCCATTTTACTTCTGTTGTATTTTCTGCTCCACTTCCGTCAACTTTTCTTAAGAATAAAACTATACTCACAACCAAAAATACAAGTTTCTATATTGTTTCTTCCTCATCTTCTTGACTTTCGTTTCTTCTTGCTACACATTCTATATAATCTTTTTCAAATTGTAATTCATTTTGATACTGTAATTCGTTCCAATATTTTAAAATTGTTTCTTTTTCTTTGTCTGAAACTATTGCAAATTTAGTAATATAATCATCTGGTTCAGGTTCACCTATGTACTTATTATATTCAAAAACCCAATTTGCACTTTTAGGTATTTTCGCTAAATGTATATATGTTCCTTCTGCACCTGATTGCCACATATAATCTGGATAACCACAATGAGATATACTTTCTTCATTATATCTAAACTCATCATAATATTTATATGGAAACTTTTTTGTGAAACTATCCAAATCTATAAGATTATCCATAATTTCTTTATATGTTCTATCTGTTTTTATTGTAGGATTTGCATTTTTAAAATTATCATATAAACTTTCTATACTTTCTTTAATATTTAATTTAATATTATCTATCAAACTATTATATTGCAAATTATCTATTTCAAATGTTTTCATTTTTTCTATAATTTTTGAATAATCACTTTTACTATGTTCTAAATAATCTAATAAGTAGTCATTTTCTGTTTTCTTTTCTAATTCTTCTTGTTTTTCTAGTTGTAGTATTTTTTCATTCATAAGTTCTAATCTAAAAAATTCTCCATAATAATCAAAATTTTGCTTATTCATTTCTATAAATACCAAATCTGGATTATTAAGCATAAAAGGAAAATTTTTATCTTTAATTAAAACAAAAGGTTTTTCTCGATTTCTTAAATATAAAGCACATTTATCAATATCATTTAATAATATTTCAAAATTTTCTGTTTTTTCTTCTATTATTTGGTTATTTTTTTGTTCATTTTTATTAAATATTAATTTTAAATTATCTAATAGTTTCATTTCTATCTCCTCACATTTCGTGATACCAGTCTATTCCAGCATCTTTGTTTTTTCTCATTAGCTCTTTTATTTCCCTTTTTGATAAATCTCCAAAAGTTTTAGTTGCTCTTTTATATTTTTGAAATTTTGCTATATTTTCTTCAGATAACATTTTATATGCATCTTGTATTAAATTTCTTATATTTATTTCTTGTAATTGCTTTTCATACAATTCTTGCCTTGCCTCAAATTCTCCTTTTGCTTCTTGAAATTCCTGATTTCTTTGATTCCAATATTCTTTTCTTTCAAGCCATTCTTGTTTTTTTCTTGCATATTCTTCAGTTTTAGTTTCTTTTATAAATTTTAATAGTTGATTTCCAATTTTTTTCAGCATTTCATATCTTGCTGTGTTTTTTGATTTTTCATAGTCCTTATATGTATTTATTTTTTGTAAAACTTTATCTATTTTCACACAAGTATCTATGTATGTTGTAAATTTATTTTTACAATCATCATTTGAATTTAATAATAGTAAAGAAATTTCATTTATTATTCTTTTTGCTTTTGGTTCTTGGTATTGATATATAAATCCTCTTTGGTATGAGTTAGATATTTTTTCTAACTTTGCTATTTTATTAATGATTTGTTCTATATTTTCTTCTTTTATATCGTTTGATATTATTGGTGTATTAAATACACTAGGCATAATTTCTTTTAGTTCTGATTCTATTTGTTCAAATTCTTCTTGTTTTTTATCTAAAAAATCCTGTAAATCTTCTTTTGTATTTATTACTTTTAAATTACTAAATTTACTAAGAAATGTTACCGCTTCAAAGTATGTATTATCTTTATATAATATTGCTTTTTCTCCTATGTTTTTAAATTCAAACTTACTATCATCTTTTCTTATAATTTCTGTAAAATTTTTTGGATCAGAATTATTAACTATATAAATAGTTTCATTTATTTTCATATTTTCTAATGCTTTATTTAAAAAATTTTCTGTTTCATCTGTTTCTACTGCTCTTAACATTAAATCTTTGTTATTATATAATTTTTTAACATTTTCCTTATATTTTTCAAACTCTTCTTTTGATAATTTTCCTACCTGTTCTTTTGAAACATCTTTTATATTATACATTGCTTCTAATTCTTCCTTAAATACTCCTTTTGCAATAGCTGTTTTTACTTTATTAAAAAAAATGTATGGTTTTCTTCTTACAGATAAGTCTTGGCTCTTATTCCAGATGATTAAATGACAATGCGGTCTTCCTTTTTTTGCGTGAAAAGCTGCAACCCATTCCATATCATTTAAAGGTATTTTAAATGCTTTTGATATTTCAAAAATTCTTTCTTGCAATAAATCTTTCCATGCTTTTTTATTCATATATCCATACTGTAAGGCATCTTCTTCTTTTAATGATATTACTGTTTTAAATATATCTATATTCTTATTTGATACACTTTGAATATAATTTTTTATTGTTTCTAACTCTAACATTTCTACTTCTTCTGTATCTAAAATATTACCAAATAATCCATGAGTATCTATTCCCTTATCTACGCCACTTCTCGTTGCAATATATCCAGTATGTAACTTATCTATATATGATTGTAAATTTTGTGGTTTTCCTTTACCATTGTATTTATTATAAATTTCATTCTTATTTAACCATTTAAAAATAACTCCACCCTTGTATTTATCTACTTCCATTTATTACTCCTACATAATATTATCAAAATTCAAATCATCTGGTATCATTTGTCTAATGTCCTCATCTAAAAATTTATTTTTAACTACTCCATAAGCTAATTTATTTGCTAATTCTATTTTTTCTTTTAAGAACTCTTTACTATTTTCTGATTCGCATATCTTTGATAAAAAATATGCTTGCAAAAATAAAGAAGAATATGATGCCTTTGCATTTTTAGCTTGTAAAGCTATTGTTCTTTCAAATCTTTTTCCTAATTGTTTTTCTATTGCTTTTGCCATTATTTCTGTTATATCATCTACATCTTCCTTTAACATCTTTACTTTAAAAAATTCATTTAATGCGACATTTACAATTTCACTTTCACTCATATTAGTTTTGGCTTTATATCTTACTACTTTTTCTTTTAAAGTTTTCGGTATTACTGCATATACTTTTTCACTTTTTGTTTGCTTTTTAGCTTCTTCCTCTTTATCTTTCATAAGCAATTACTCCTTCTAAAATTCTTCTTCATCCTCAATTCCATTTATTTGATTTTGCCTTTCTATATTATTATCTACAATATCACTAAACCACCTTGCACCAATTTCAAACCTTGCAACTGATAATCTAAATATATTTTTTATATCTTCTAATTTTATACTTACTATGTTCAAATCTTCTGGATAGGCATTATCTTTTGTTAGTCCATATTTGTTATTCATAAATGAACCTTTTGTGATATATATAGAAACTGGATTTTTAACTCCTCCACATTGGTCTATCCATTCTATTAATTTATCTATATTTTCTTTTGAGGTATCAAATCCTTCTAATGTGAAAGCACTATTATTATATAAATCATCTAATTGGTTTTCTTTGTTAACTTCTATTTTATTTATTTCTATTTTATCTTTCATTATAAAATTCTCCTTATATAAAAATTGGTTTTGCTATAAAATTTTCAAAAGGCAGGAAAGAGATACAGAGTGTATCTCGTAAACACATAGAAAAACAAGTTTTCTAGTCCTCTGCAAATAGCAAAAATATGCAGAGGAAATGCAGAAATATCCTAACCTTAGGATATTTCAATTTTCTCTAATTTATCAAATATATATTGTTTTATCTGACTTTCAGTTCTTCTATTTTCAAAATATTTTTCAATTTCATTTCTATAAAAAGTAACCTTTATTGCCTCTTGTATAAATTCATCTTTTTTGCTAACAATATCTTTAATTTCTTCTTTGTTTAAATAATGATATATATCTTCTGTTCTACATCGTTCTGACTTTTGTCTTATTCTTTTAGCTGTATTATCTGATATTTTTATATTTTCTTCTAATAATTCTGCAATACAATGTTGTTCTTGTTTTGGCAAGAAACTTAATTTTTCACCTGTATTAATCTTTATCTTGTCATTATCTATTGCTTCCTGTAATTCTGGAATTAAATATGTTAATCTTAAATATCTTTGTATTGTTCCATTACTTGATTTTTCTTCTTTAATCATCATAGACCTAGCCATTCCATAATTATCTTTTCTAACTTCTTCTAATACAGAGGTTTTAATATTTCTTTTTTTATATGTATCATATTTAATTCTATAAGCTCTGGCTCTTTCCATTGGAGAAATATTATCTCTTGTGCATAAATTTGTATCTATTAAATAAATTTTTGCTTCATCATCTGTTAGATTTTCTTTTATAATACAAGGTAATTCTGTTAAACCAATTTCTTTTGCACAGTTTCTACGATTATGTCCTGCAAGTATTTGATATTTATTTTCTCCTATTGGTCTAACTATAAGAGGTTGCATAATTCCATTTATTTTAATGCTTTCTATCATTTCTCTCTTTTTATCATCACTATATAGTTTAAAAGGTTGGTTTGGATAATCTTCTAATTTTTCTTCTGCTATCATAACAACTTTAACATTATTTTCTTGTTCATTGTTTTCTATATTATCTTCAACTATTTCATCATATTCATCAACTTTGTGTTCTTCTTGTTCTACTTCTTGATGTTCTTCTATTTCATCTTCATCTATACCTAACGCTTGTTTTATTTCTTCTATTGAAATATATTCTTTATTTGCTAATCTAATAATTTCTTTTAAAGTGCAACCTTCTTGCCTTCTTTGTTTAGCTTTTTTTACTTCTTCTTTTTTGTAATAATTAATTAATAACTGATTTGTTTCCATATTTTCATTTCTCCTTTACTTTTGTAGTTCTTGTTTATGTATGCATCTTTTGTAATTGCATTTCTTTTCTGCTATATCTTTTGGTTCTAAAAAGCACTTATGTAATTTACAATAGGCAACTGAATTACTTTTTCTTGACAGTCGTCCATAAATACATAAGTGCTTAGTTATATTTGGTCTTTTCCTTCTATTTTTTCTTCCCATAGGCATATTCCTCCATTGATAATCTTAATCTTTTGTTGAAATTTCAATACTTCCCTATTTCTAATTCTCTGCATTTTCTCTGTATATTTTTGCCATTTGCAGAGGACTAGAAAACTTGTTTTTCTATGTGTTTACGAGATACACTCTGTATCTCTTTCCTGCCTTTTAGAAATTTTGTAATAAACTCTTAATTCTATATATTGATTCCTTTTATGCCAAAAAAATAAGGTGCTAGATCCTTTATTAATCTATCCTTATCTGAATAAAAAGTTCTATCTACCTCGTAATATTTATAAATAAATTCTGATTGTTTCATACCATCAATATATAAATGTTTTAATATATTCCTTTTTCTAATTTCTATTTTGTCATTACTTTTATTTTTTAAATATCCTTCTAATATTCCATCTATAAAATCCATAAACATTTTAGTTTTACATCTACTTTTTAATAAACTTTCTAAATACAATTCATCCTCTGAAAATAGTCCTGTCATAATACTTTCTATTTGTTTATCTTGATATTCTTTTGTTACTCCCAATAATTCATCTTTTTCTTGTTTTGTTAAAGTTATATGGTCTTTTAGCTTCTTGTAATTTTTTAGTATTTCTTCTGTATTTTCTAAACTAACTTTATAATTTATTTCAAGTAACTCTTTTTTTGTTTCATCCATTTTCTGTTTAAATACATTGCTTATTTCTTCTGTTACCTTTCTTACTAAATAATCTTTATATGTTTCTTTTTCTGAATTTTGCATAATGGAATCTCCTTTACATTTCTAATCTTTTTTTAGCAATTTCAAATGCTTTTTCATCTATTTCTATACCAATAAAATTTCGATTAGTATTTTTACAAGCAAGTCCTGTTGTACCTGACCCCATACAATTATCAAGTATTAAATCATTTTCATCTGTATAAGTCTTAATCAAATATTCTAACAATTCTATAGGTTTTTCCGTTGGATATACCATTTGACTTGAATGTAATTTTTGAAATTTTAATATGCTTGTAGGATACTTTTCTGTACTACCTTTTCTTAAATCTGGCGTAGCATGAAAATTATCATATACATTATTCTTTTTTATTTTTTCTAATTTTATATTTCCTTTTGCATGCAATGGTTTACCTGTTCTCATTTGTGGGTTATATTTGGGTTGTTTTTTGTAAAAAATAGCAATTTGCTCGTGCCTCCTAAGTGGTTGCCTATTTGCATTTAAAAAGCCTGTAACTAAAACTTTATCCCATATTAAATCATATCTAAACAGTTTCTCATTGCTTTTAATTAATTCATAATAAAATTTAGTTTGTGCAAATAAACATATTACACCATTATCTTTTATGATTCGTTCATATTGTTCCCACATTTGTTTTAAGTTTATCTTTTTGTCCCATTTACACCTTGTTAGTCCGTATGGTGGATCACATAAAATCATATCTATACTCTTGGCTGGAATTTCTTTCATTTTTTCTAAACAATCGGCATTATATAAATTTGTCATTTATACAATCTCCAAATATTAATTCTTTAAATATTCCCATTAATACATTTACAACTATAGAGTTTCCAGCCTGACGGTATAGTTGTGTATCTGATGTTGGTACTGCTTTTGCTTTTTCAAAATCTTGGTCTGAAAATCCGCATAAGCCTCCAACATTCCTTTGGAGTTAATTTTCTAATTCTAAAAAAGTGTTTTCCATCTTCTGTTATTAAAACAGCTGCACTTGAATTGATATTTCCACAATTTCCTGTTTGAGTAGGTGCTATATTTTCTATTTTTGTATTGTTATAAGGGTTAAACATTATATTATTTGTTTCTTCTGCAATATTTGATTTAAAGTTTCCTGCTGTAACTGTTGGCATTATTCCTCGTGTATTATAAACTCTATCTTGAATACTTGTTTTTCCATCTTGATTATTTAAACATAATAATTTATCTGTCTTTTCTACAGTACCCATATTTACATTACTTGCAAGTATTGTTTGTGATACTTGTTTTCCAACTCTGCCTCTTTTTTTTATATTATTTGGATAAGAAACATTTATTGAATCTCCCTCGTATGCTTCTGTATAACCTTTTTTAGTTCCTTCATTAACTAAGATATGTGGTTGCACATGACCTCCACTTGCTCTTGTTAGAGTAGGTGCTATTCC
The DNA here is from genome assembly GCA_944386195.1 of uncultured Clostridia bacterium. GTDB lineage: Bacteria > Bacillota > Clostridia > TANB77 > CAG-508 > CAG-269. The sequence continues at coordinate 36,286 of CALXAD010000002.1, read as the reverse complement.
ATTTTTATCATAAATACTTCCTGCTTGATGTCTTTTATTTTCTTCATCAAATATTCCTGCAATTCTATTCACATTATCTCTTATGTATTGCTGATCCCTTCCTCCCATTTTAAAGTAACCAGCAACTAAACAACCACTTATATTTGGATTTTCTTGTTTTCTTATTACTCTATTGGAATGTCTTATTAATCTACCTATTGCCTTGTCTGATAAGTAATATTTATCTTCTACATTATCTTCTAATAAATCTTTTAATCTTATTTCTAAAAATTGTTTATCTGGAAAATTAAAAGAGCATTTGTCAATATCTTTTCTAATAGATACTACAAATACCCTTTCCCTATTCTGTGGAACACCATAATCTTTTGAATTTAGCACTCTCCAGTAGTTATTATATCCTGCATCTTCTATGTCTTTTAATATCATTGCAAACTTTTCTCTAAATCTTTTACTTGTTAGATTTTTTACATTTTCTATAATGCTTATTTTTGGTTTGACATCTTTTAATATTCTATACCCTTCAAAATATAGACCACTTCTTGTTTTGCCTTTTTCTATTCCTTTTAAATGTCCTGCAATACTAACATCTTGGCAAGGAAATCCCCAAGTCATAAAATCTATTGCTTTTAAGTTCTTAGTGCTAATATTTTTCACATCACCTAAATTCTTGTTTTCGTCTACATTATGGATCGCACAGTATGATTTTATTGCGAATTTATCTATTTCACTAAATCCTACTAATTCATAAGGTACATTCAAATTTCTTAGTGCTTTTTCAAATGCCCCAATTCCTGTAAATAAACTTAATAATCTTATCATTTGTATATATCTCCTTTTCTTTTGTTTTAAACTTCATTTCCCCAACAATCCCAACCTTCTGCAGTTTGTCTTGCAAAAAGTTCAATGCGAGGTAAATCTCCAATAAGTTCTACAATTCTATCTCGTACAATATCTGGCTTTTTACTATGTTCTTGAATATGTGTGTCTACTACTTGTGAAACTTTATTAGAAATTCTTTTTATATGTCCTCGTGTTGCAATTAAACATATTTCTGCATTAGCTCTGGTCCAATGTCCTAGTCCAAAAAACCAGGTATCACTTACTTTATTTCTTTTTACCCAAGTAAATCCACAAGTCTTATACTTAAATCCCCATTCTTTAATTGTTTTAATTCCCTCTAATAGACAAGGAAAAGTAACCCATAAAAAAAGAACACAGTCTTTTTCAGATATTTTCTGGATTGTGTCTTTCATTTCAACTATTTCTTCTATTTTCATTGTTGGATAATGTCTATTTGCTGTTCCATTTCCATCTCTCCAAGTTCTATAATGCCAGGGCGGATCAGCATAAATTATGCTATATTTTTTATCTGTATTGTATATATCAACTTTCATCTTTCGTGTACTCCTTTATTAATTTTCTTTTGTAAATCTTCTTTCTAAATCATATATAGTTAAATTCACTTTAAAATGAAAAGGAGAATCTCTTTGCCATTGCAAAAGTTTCTCCCATAATCTTACTCTATTTAATTTCACAATATGTTTCAGAACCTTACACATATCTTAAACTCCTTTATTATTTTTATTCCATTTCTTCCTCATCTTGTTCTAAACTTTCTTCAAGTTTTTTAATACCTTCTGGATCATATTTTCTTAATTCTTCTAAGTCAAAAGCAACTATGTCATAAGTTCCCATATTATATTTTGCATTTCCATATACTTCTTTGATAATTCCATTTTTTATTAATGCTTTTTCCAGTCCACAACTTTTTGCTAATGAATTAATAGCACCCTCATCTTCATCTAAGCACATTCCTGGCAAATTAATAGTTATGTCTGAATATGGTTCTTCTTCTGTATATGATAAAATTGCTATTCTTCCATTACTTCTATATTGTGAAACTTCTATAAATAAATTTTCTCCTTTAAATTTTAGTGTTTTTCTTTATTTTCCATCCATTTTATTTTTTCCTCCAATTCATCTATATCTTTTTCCTGTTCTATAGTTAAACTTCTTAAAAACTCTAGTTCATTTTTATTTGTCAAAAATTCTACAAGTAACTCTTGCATATCTTTATATTTCTTTATTTTTATTTCTTCTTCGTCTAATGTAACAATGATAAATTCTTCATCATCCCAAATAAGTAAACACTCTACTTCTTCTCCAAATGTTTCATCTATAAAATTAAATCTTACATATCTCAAATTTATAATTCCTCTCCTTCTTCATCTTCTTCAGATGATTTATTTTCTTCTAACTTATTTTTAGGCATAAAAAAAGAGGGGCTCTTGCCCCTTAGAAGTTGACCTTTTAAACTTTTATAATAATAATTTGTAAAATTAATAATTTCATTATCTGTATCTTTATTTTGTGATTCTCGTAATTTACATTCATCATAAAGACTAATTATCTGTTCTCTATTCATTTTATATAATAAATGGCTCACGTTTTCTTTTACTGTTAATGCTAATGAATAACTTATCACTTTTACTTTCTCAATATTTTCCGTTCTCATATATTTTAGTATTTCTTCTGTAAAAATCATTTCATAATTTTCTAGTACCTCCAATATCTGTGATTCTAAATTTTCAAACTCTTTTGGAATTTTCTTTTCTTTATTTATAATATAATTAAAAAAACTATCTAACATATTATTATTTATAATATTATCTTTGCTCTTTCTGCATATAGGGTATGTACTATTTTGCACATAGGGGTATTGATTATTTTGCATATAGGGGTTATCTACAACATAAATTCTTCTTTCAACAATTTCTTTTTTATCATTTCTTATTATCTCTACGTGTAAACTTCCCAATTCTGCTAAATGTGAAATCCATCTTGATATTGTGCTTTGACTTACTCCATATAAATCAGCAAAATATCTGTTACTTGCAAAACAATATCCTTCTTTATTGCTTAATGCTGTTATTTCTCCATACATTAACCTTTCTGCAAATTTTAATTCTTTATTGTACCTAATATATGCTGGTATTATTGCATAATAACTACTTGGTAAATTGTTTTCCATAATAGTTTACTCCTTTTTTTAACTTAATAAATAACTCCTACCTATTATTTTTTAATAATTTTACTTTCAAAATTAATAGAGATTATACCTAAAAAATATAATCTCTTACTAATTCTTAAAATCGATTTTAAGGCTTTTTTTATTTTATTGGTAATTTTTTTATCGTTTAATTTATTTGAATTACTTAAAATAGGCTTTTAAAGGTTTGATAACAAAATGGTACAGTCGAATTAGCTCCATTTTGTTATCATTAGTTGATATTTGATAACAATAAACGGTTTAATTGATAACATTTTGGAGCCTATTCTTCTGTTCCTATATCATTAAGAATAGCTTTAGATGTTTGGTCTGGCATTCCAAATCTTTGAGACAAATATCTAAGAGAAGCGGCAAGTTCACCATCAGGTCCTCCATATTGAGAAATAATTACTTTAGCAAGTTTAGGGTCCGTACATTTTATATTAATTGGATATTGAAGCATTTTATTATAAGTCCACATATTAGTCTTCTCCTCCTTCCCAAGGCCATGGCATCTCAAGCCATCTCCATTTATTACATGGATATTTTATAGTAAGAGGTCCATATACCTTTTGATATACATCTTTCATTTCTTTTAACTCATTGCAATATTTTTTATGCAAGCAAAGAGCTTTTCTATCTTCTGGATGAGTATCTAAATATAAAGCAAGTTCATTGATTGCAAATTCATGACATCTGATATTTTGAAGCATTTCTTCTTTTTCTTGGCAATCTACTTTTCTTTCTTCCTGCATATCTTGTTTATTATTCATATTACATGAACAATTTCTGTTTTCATTTACAAACATTCATTACACCCCTTCCCAATTTTATTAGTTTTTCTTAAATAATCAATTTCTTTCATTGACTGACCTGGTACATAAGGGCTAACTAATTCTGGAAATATTGTTCCCATTTTCAAACCAACACATGGCTTAAATGTTTTATCCATATATTGAATAGGAACATAACTTTGTGCAAGCATTGGATTATCTGGAAACATTGATTTTTCTTCATCAAATCCACATCCGCAGTTATCTTCATAATTATCACATGAACTTACATTATTACATTTAGTTTCTAAGATATCATCTTGTAGTTCACATGAATTAGCTTGATAGCTATTATTCATACAATAACATTTTCTAAACATTTTTCCTCCTCCTTTTTATTTTATTGTATGAATAAAATCGACTAATTGACACAAAAAAATTACTTAAGTTTACTTTTTAGCTCCCTTAAGTAATTTTTAAATTTACTCTAAATAATTATCAATTTTCTTTATAAAAATAAAGTTCTCAATAATATCAACTATACCATATACTAAAATTGAAATTCCTACAGCTTGAAGTATTGCTCCTGTATTTATTAAAACATAAATACCAATAATTATTGTTAATATTGCAAGAAGTAATGTTAATAACCATAATCTTGATTTATAATCCTTCCATATAATTGCTGTTTGTAAATTCATTATTCCACTATATATAATCCAAATTCCAATTAAGACTCTAAAAACTGATAAAATTATATCTGCACAAAACATAATAATAAGTCCAATTAAAATCATTACAACTGCAATTGAAATTAAATAATTATCTTTTTTCCCATTTGCAAAATAATCAATTATTTTTAACACACCCATTACTAAAAATATTAAACCTAATAATATTGATATAACTGACATTATTGCTTCTGGTCTAGCAATTAACATTATTCCAAATATAATAAATAAAATTGATACCATAATATCTGTCCAACCAGATTTTTTCAAAAAACTTTTCAACATATTTCTTACCTCTTTTAATATATTTTATTATTATATATTAAATATAACATAATTATCCAAGAAAGTACATATTTATTAATTATTTTTCCATTCCTCTTTTTAATATTTCTAATTCTCTTTTTAAAATTTTTCTTCCTGTTTCATGGTCTATTTTATTAGACATTGTTTCGATTGCAACAGGTCTTATAATAGATGTTATAATTTTAAAGAAATATATTAAATCATCTTCTTTTTCTATTTTTAAAATATTTCTATTTATTGCTTTTACTATATTTTTATTATTATCAATTTTTATATCAGCTTCAAAAACATTAGTATTAGTTTTTCTTAATTCTTCTAATATATGTTTAACTAATTCTAAGTCAGATGAATTTATCATATAATCATAAACTCCTATTGCTGTTTCGAAAATATCTCCATTCGTTTCTTGTAAAAGTTCCCATACTTTTTCATGCTCTCTTATTACAAATTTTTGAATTATATATTGAATTGCATCTCTTTTATCTTCAAAATATTGATAAAAACTTCCTCTTGGTATTTGTGCTTTTTGTATAATGTTACTAATAGAAAGTTGTTCAAATGAATTTTTAGTAAATTCTTCTATAATTGCATTTTCTATTTTTTCTCTTTTCTCACTTTTTAAATTAAAAAACGTAGATTTTGGCATTACAATCACCTCTTTATGACACATTGTCATTTTCGATATTTTACAATAAAATTATCATTTTGTCAAATAAAAATAGCACTCTGTTTTACTAACAAAGTACTATTTAATCTCTTTATGCATTTTCTGTTTCTTTTTTAGCTACTACTTCTTTTCCATCATAATATCCACAATTTTTGCAAACTCTATGTGGCATTATTGGTTCATGGCAACGTGGGCAGCTTGAAAATGTTGGTTGTTCTTTTTTCCATGTTGATCTTTTTGCATGTGTTCTTGCTTTAGACCATCTTCTTTTTGGTTGTGCCATAATACTTCCCTCCTTGCTTCATCTGGTTATATCCATTTAATTAATTATTGGCTTTTTTCTCTTTTTTATAGTCACTATAAAATTATACAAGTATTTTTAACTTTTGTCAATATTTATTAAGAATATTTTTTAACAAGACCACATCATAAATTAATATGGCCTTGTTTTATTAGATATTATTTATCTAATCATCTCAATTTTAATCAAAATGAATAGAGTTAAATGGGTCAAATCCTTTTTTGGACTCTTCAGCATGAAGAGCTGCTCTTTTTTTGGCCGCCTTGAAAATCTTATCGACTTTTTCAGCGTTGCTTAATCCTTTTGGAAGTTTAGGATTTAAATAATTATCTTGTGCTATTGAACCGTTGTCAGTCATATTTTCTCCTTAAAATAACTATTCAAAATTGAGATTTTATAATTAGGCTATTTAACCTACTACTCTAGTATACCTCATCTTTGTCTGAAAGTAAAGACTTTAGATAAGCATTATGCTTCACAATACTTTTTATAAAGCATTTTTATATTAGATTTATTAAGTGTTTTATTAATACCATTTTTGGTAATTTGAGTTAATACTTCTGTTACAAAATCTTGTGTTTTAGGATTTACCCTTATTTTAGTTCTTTCTACATTCCAATAATCAAGCTCATATTGTGGTGTAAAATCTTTTCCTTTATATGCCATTCCTGCTGCTAATTTATCACATATCATTTCAACTGCATATTTATATGGAATTATCGGAACTGGGTCTGGTGCCGTATCATCAATCCAGTATTCTGCATGATGTTTATTTCTACCTTTATGATGTAACCATGCTTTTGAATATCCTTTATCCTTTTTTGCTTCAGTTATAGGTGAACATGTACCAGTATAATATTTAACTCCTTCAAAAAATTCAGTAGGTGAATATTTAGATAAATCATGAACAAAACCTCTCCATGGTTCTCCTACCTTACAACATAATTTAAATACCAACCATCTATGATGTGTAATTAATTTAAAATGTAAAAATATATTTTTCAAATACATTATATCCCTTACCTTTCCTAATAAAGTTTACTACAATTTTTTCTTAAAATCAATAAATTTTATTTGGCTTTATGCATATAATAAAATTGGAGGTATTATATATGTGTGGATTTGTAGGTTTTGCTAACTTTAAAGAAGATGTTTCTAAAAAAGAAAATATTTTAAAAAATATGAATGAAACATTAAAAAAGCGTGGTCCTGATGAAGATGGATATTATATAGATAAACACGCAGAATTAGCACACAAAAGATTAATTGTTATTGACCCAGAAGGTGGTAAACAACCTATGATTGAAAGCTTTTTATCTAATACATATATTATTGTTTACAATGGTCAAATTTACAACACTAAAGAATTAAAAGAAGAATTAGTACAAAATGGTTTTAAAATTAAATCTCATTCTGACACAGAAATATTATTAAAATCTTATATTCATTATGGTAAAGATGTAGTTAAACATTTAAATGGTATTTTTGCTTTTGCTATTTTAGATACTAAAAACAACGAAATTTTCCTTGCTCGTGACCATTTTGGAGTAAAACCATTATTTTATGCTCTGGTTGATAATACACTTATTTTTGCTTCTGAAATTAAGGCTTTATTTGAATATCCTGGTGTAGAAAAGATAGTTGATAGCCAAGGTATATTAGAACTTTTTGGAATAGGTCCAGCACATACTCCTGGTCTTACTGTGTTTAAAGGTATTTATGAAATTAAACCAGCTCATTTTGCTGTTTTTAATAATTCAGGGCTTCATATAAAACGTTATTGGAAATTAAAATCTAAAGAACATAAAGATAGCTTTGGTCAAACATGTGAACATTTAAAATTTTTGTTAAATGATGCTATAACTAGACAATTAGTTTCTGATGTTCCTTTATGTACATTTCTTTCTGGTGGTTTAGATTCAAGTATTATAACAAAATTTGCATCAGATTATCACAAGGCTAATGATATGCCACCTTTAGATACTTATTCTATAGATTATGTAGATAATGATAAAAATTTCGTTAAAAGCGATTTTCAGCCAAATTCTGATAGTTTCTATGTTGACTTCATAAGTAAAAGACTTGGAACTAATCATCATAAAATTGTAATAGATACACCAGAACTCGCAGAAGCTTTAGAAGATGCTATGATTGCTCGTGATACTCCTGGTATGGCAGATATCGATTCTTCTTTACTTTTATTTTGTAAATATGTAAAAAAAGATATGACAGTTTCATTAACAGGTGAATGTGCAGACGAAATCTTTGGTGGGTATCCATGGTTTTTCCGTGAAGATGCTTTAAAAAGTAATACTTTTCCTTGGTCAATATCAACTTCTGAAAGACAAAAGTTATTAAATCCTTATATTGGTGAAAAAATAAAATTAAAAGATTATATAGATTACAGATATGATGAAAGTTTAAAAGAAGTAGAAATTTTAGATACTGATTCAAAAGAAACTGCCGAAAAAAGAAAAATCTCTCACTTAACTCTTAACTGGTTTATGCAAACATTGCTTGACCGTTCAGATAGAATGGCTATGTATAATGGTTTTGAACTTAGAGTTCCATTTTGTGATTATAGATTAGCACAATATGTATGGAATATTCCTTGGGAATGGAAAGCTTTAAAAGGACGTGAAAAAGGTCTTCTTCGTTACATTTGTAAAGATTTCCTACCTTCTGAAATTGTAGATAGAAAAAAATCTCCATATCCTAAGACTCATAACCCAACTTATCTTGCCAAAGTTAAAGGAATGCTAAGTAAAATCATGGAAGATAAAGATGCTCCTATTAATAATTTATTAAATAGAGATTATATTTTAGAAATTTTAGAAACTGATGGTAAAGCCTTTACTAGACCCTGGTTTGGTCAATTAATGGTTGGCCCTCAGCTTATGGCTTATCTTTGCCAAGTCAATATGTGGCTTGAGAAATATCAGCCTAAAATTGAATTATAATTTTTATCTTGAGGTCGCGATTTGCGACCTCAAAATGCGATATTAGTAACTTTGCCTTTCAAATGCCTTTCTTCCTTTCTCAACATTTTAATTTTTAGAGCGATTTTTTCTCTTTAGAAAAAATGTTGTACAATTTCAGCATATGTTGAGTATTTGCTTTTGCACTTTCTACTGTTATCATTTTTCTTGCTCCTTGCCAATTGGCTTCCTAAAATAAGTTAACAAGTTGCTATTTATTTAAACTGCTCTTAAATTAGAATAGGAATTTTCAAAAATATATTATTACTATATTTATGTAACTATTTCAATTTAATTTAATTTATTTCTAGGCAATTTATCACTACCAGCTATTTTCTTACTTTCTGACTTAACTCTTCTTTCTAATTTCTTTAAATCTTCTGCTGGTTTTAGATTTTCTGGTTTAATGCCTCTTTTGTTTAACATATTTCTTACACTCAAATTATTATCCACATGTTCATCAGTTATACTTTCTTCACCATACATATCTTTTTCGGTTACATTGTAATTTGTCATTTCTGTGGCTAGATTTTTTGCTGCAATAGTTAGAGTAGGCAAAAAATCTGCTAAAGGTCTATTTTCTTTTACACCATATTTTGCTTTCATTTGCATTGTATTTAATCCACCAAATAATGCCGAATCTCCTTTTGAACGAATTCTTGCAAATCCTAAATCATCCACTCCTCTTTCATAAATATTTTTAGATAACTGCTTTTCAGATTCTTTTAGTCTTTCTCTTGCTTCTAATCGATTCATTAGTCTTATCCTATCTTCAATTATTTCTTGTTTTCTAGTTTGTACTGCAAAATATGTTTGAGCAAATGCAATTTCTTCTTTTTTAGAATCTCCATTTTGAGCAATTAAATAACAAGCATATCTCGTTAACATATAGTCTTGTATTGGTCTTTTTGCACCTTTTGCTAAATTTATCATTTTCGTAACCTCACGAAAATGATTTTCTACAGGTATACCAGCATTTTCACAAGATTTCATTGCTTTTTTTATCGTTTCAATAAAATTTTCCCATCTTTTGTAACCCAATTGAATCTGTAAATCCCTTGCATACCAAAATTCTATATTTTCTTTTTCTTCTGTATTGATAATAGAATCAAACTTTTCTTTTAATTCTATCAGCTTGGATTTTTCAAATTCCATAACTATCACATCCTTGCGGTATTTACTTATAATAACATATTTGTATGATTTATTGGCTCGTTTTTTAGTATATAGATTACAATTTTTATGATATTACTGTATGATATATTTTAGAACATTTGTTTGTAATTGTCAAGTGTTTTTTCTAATATTTATTTTTATCTATATCATTTAATTTCATAAGAAGTATCTTTTCCATAACTTCCCGAAAAGTTGATCCATTCTTATAAAATGTAAGATTTATACTTTTCGATTTTTCTTAAATGCTCTAGTGATATAGCCTCGTGTCCATTTCTGACATCCAATGGTTGGCCCTCAGCTTATGGCTTATCTTTGCCAAGTTAACATGTGGCTTGAAAAGTATGAGCCTAAGATAGAAATATGAGACAAATTAGGGACACTCCTTTTTTGTCTCATTTGCCATTTATTTACAAAATCTTTTCTTCATCTCTCTTGAAATTTTTTCTTTATTATGGTATTGTTTAAAATATTAAATATTTAGGAGGTTCTATTTTGAAAATATTTTCACAAAATATATATGAAGTTTTTGAAAATAATATTAAGAAACATATTTTAATAATATACAATATGTCTCCTAACCACTATGTCGGTCTAACTATTCATAATAAAAACACTAATAATTTTATACATATAAATTCTATAAATAAGTTTGTTGATATTAATGATTTACAAGAATATAATAAAACTGATATTAAAGGACTTGTTTATGTTAAAGGTAAATTTTTAAAAGTAAATAATGAAGATTTTTCTTATATTTTAAAACTTTTAAAAGATTCTTTAATAAAAAAACTAAGTAATGAAATTAATTATAATGATATTGAAAAAATTAAATATTTAAAATGGTGCTATGATAAATTATTATTAAATAACAATGACATTGAAATTTCCAACCTAAATTCTAATTCTATTTGTTGGGTTGATTTTGGACAAAATGTAGGTTCTGAAATAAGAAAACTAAGACCTGCCATTTTATGGCGTTCTTCTTCTGATAAAAAGATGTGGACTGTAATTCCTTTAAGTAGTAAATGTTATAATGATAAATATTATTTTCATTATGATTTAGAAAATCTGCCTCGTAGTACAGCAAAAATTGAAGCCATGGCAAATTTTAGTTATAAACGAATTAGAGAACCTTTCTTTTATAATAGGAAAATTGCCCATTTATCTAAAAACGATTATGATAACATTTTAATTACATTAAAAAAATATTATCTTTTTGATAATTAATTTTTCTAAAAATATTGACTACCTAGAAAAAATTTTGTATACTATAATTACATTTAACTGTTGCACATCCTATTGGTTGTGGAAGTTGTTCTTCGAAGACTAGGTTATAAACCTAGTCTTTGCTTTTTTTTGAATAATTTTTATTTTTTTTCATATAATAATATTACATTTAATGTTGCGCATTTAAATGTGTATATTCGTTTATAAACGTATGAAATCCCTCCTTTTTGGAGGGATTCTTTTTATCTTTCTTCATCTTCTTTACTATGATTATTTCTTTGAGACTCAGCAACATCTTCGAAAAGTTCTAATATATGGTCTGTTACTTTTTCTTGTGCATAATTTTCTCTCGTATAATCTACTATATATTTATTATCAAATTTATCTTTTCCACTTAATACATCACAAACAGCATCACTTAAAGCTTTACTATCATCCATTGGAACTAATACACCAAGTGGTGTTACATATGTTTTTGATGTGTCTGATATATCTTGTTTGTCAGAGTTTAATATTCCTGGAATTCCACCAGCATTTGTTCCTATTACTGGATGTCCACATGCCATTCCCTCTAATACTACTAAACCAAATGGTTCATTTCTTGATGGAATCAAAGATACATCAGCTAAATTTTGAATACTTCTTACTTCATCTGTGTTCTTCCTTCCTACAAAATGAGTATTTTTTAGTTTTAGTTCTTCTGCTTGTTTCTTTAATTTTTCTTCTAATTGTCCAGAACCTACTATTACTGTTGCTACTTTTTTACCTTGTTCTTGCATTTCTTCTTCGTAGTTTTTAGCAGCATCTAATAGAACATCTATTCCTTTAAAATCTGCAAATTTTCCTACAAATACTACTAATTTATCATAATCTAAAGGTATCTTTCCATCTTCAGTATTTTGTGATACTAATTTTCCTATAACATCTTCCTTTGTTACATTTTTATCTACATAGAATTTTTTAGTATCATATCCATTTTCAATTAATTCTACTTTATTTGCTGCTAATGGGAATAATTCTGTAAATTTTTCTTTTTGTGCTTCTGATATTACAATAATTTTCTTAGAATTAAGTGCAGACCTATTTGCATGTTCAATATATAAATTATACTTTGTTTCTTCATCTTTTAATCTTTTTATTTCTTCAGGATTTGTTTCAGTCTTTAATTTATTACGTATTTCGCCTAATTCTTTTATACTTCTTTCATATCCCATTAAATCTGTTCCATGTATTGTTGTAACAACAGGAACTCCTGTTTCTGTACAAATACTTGCAGTAATCCAATTATGTTGTGCATGGATAATATCTGGTTTTGATTCTTTAACTTCATCATTTATTGCTTTTCTAAATGCTCCTTGATATTCTTTTATTTGATCTAACGTTGCATCCCAGAAATTAGCTGTACTTTCTGTATGTGTTGTAAACATTAAATAATTAAAATCACATTGTCCTGGAATTGGTTCTCCACCTTCTTCACTTTTAAATGGTACTACATGATATTTTACTCCTGGGATTTTATCAAAGTCTAATTTATTGTTTCCTGTAATTACTGTAACATTTTTACCTTTATTTAAATATGAGTTTGCAAGTGCTGTTACTTGTACTCCACTTCCTGCTCCATATGTTGGGAATGCAGTTACTATTAAAATATTATTTACATTATTCTTTTTATTCATAATTATCTTCCTTCCTTATTTTATTTCATTTTTTCCTTTATTTTAGATAAAGTATTTAAAGCATCAATTGGTGTTAATTCATCTAAATTAATTTTATCTATTTCATGAGCAATTTCTGCTAATTTATAGTTATACATATCAAATTGCCCTTCTACTTGTTTTTTATCTTTTTTCTCTTGTTTTTTACCTGTTAAAACATTTTTTCTTTCTATAGAACGTAGTATTTCATTTGCTCTATTTGTTACAACTTTTGGAACACCTGCAAGTCTTGCAACATGGATTCCATAACTTTCATCTGTTCCACCTCTTACTATCTTTCGTAAGAAAATTATATCCTCTCCTTTCTCTTTTACTGCTATAGAATAATTCTTTACTCCCTCTAATTTTTCTTCAAGCTCTGTTAATTCATGATAATGTGTTGCAAATAATGTTTTTGCTCCACATTTTTCTTTATCTGCTATATATTCAGCAACTGCCCATGCAATTGATAAACCGTCATATGTTGAAGTTCCTCTTCCTATTTCATCCAAGATTACTAAACTATTTTTAGTTGCTTCTTTCAAAATAGTTGCAACTTCCATCATTTCTACCATAAATGTACTTTGTCCCATACTTAAATCATCAGATGCTCCTACTCTTGTAAATATTTTATCAACTACGCCAATATCTGCACTTTCTGCTGGTACAAAACTTCCAACTTGTGCCATTAATGTAATTAAAGCAACTTGTCTCATATATGTTGATTTACCTGCCATATTAGGTCCTGTTATAATTGCTAGTCTGTTTTCGTTATTATCTAAATATGTATCATTTTCTACAAATTCACCTGCACCTAATATTTTTTCGATTACTGGATGACGTCCATTTTTAATATTTAGAGTACCATCATTATTAACATTTGGCTTACAATAATTCATATCTTCTGCTACTTGTGCAAATGATGTAAGTACATCTAATGTAGAAATTACTTCACTTGTTGTTTGAAGTCTTTTAACATTTTTAGCAATTTCTCCTCTTATTTGTATAAAAGCTTCATATTCTAAGTTAACTACTCTTTCTTCTGCACCTAATATTTGATTTTCTAGATTTTTTAATTCCTCTGTTATATATCTTTCTGCATTTGTTAATGTTTGTTTTCTTATATATCTTTCTGGAACTTGATTTAAATAAGATTTTGTTACTTCTAAATAATAACCAAATACTTTATTAAAACCTATTTTTAAATTTTTAATTCCTGTTTTTTCTTTTTCTTCTGCTTCTAATTTAACAAGCCAATTTTTCCCTTCTGTTTGTGCTGTTTTTAATTTATCAATCTCTTCATCAAATCCTAATTTTATTATTCCACCTTCTTTTATTACCATTGGTGGGTCGTCTACTATTGATTTATCAATTAATTCATAAATATCTTGTAATTCATCTAATCTTTCATATAAAGATTTTAATAAATCTGATTTACAATTTTCTAATATTTTCTTTACTTCAGGTAATTTACATAGTGAATTTTTTAATGTTACCATATCTCTTGCATTAGCATTTCCATATGCCATTTTACCTGCTAATCTTTCTATGTCATATACTTTTTTTAAGTTTTCTATTATATCTCCTCTTAAAATCAAATTGTCTTTTAACTCTTCTACTGCATCTAATCTTTGGTTTATTTCTTTTACATCTATTAATGGGTCATTTAGCCACCTTCTAAGTAATCTTCCTCCCATAGATGTTGCTGTTTTATCTAATACCCAAAGGAGAGTTCCTTTTTTAGATTTATCTCTCATTTTTTCTGTTATCTCTAAGTTCCTTCTTGCATTAATATCTAATGACATATATTTTGATATTTGATAAATTGTTATTTTATTTATATGGTCTAAAGATGTCTTTTGAGTCTCTTCTATATATTCTATTAATGCATTTATTGAGCTTATAGCTAATTTTTTATCAGAAATGTCTTCTATTTTCTTACCATTATTATCTACTATATTAAATCTTAAATTTATATTATTTAGTTCGTCATTAAAGAATTTATCATTAAATCTTGTTACATAAACATTTTCAAAACGCTCTTTTATTTTGTCCATTTCTTCTTTGCAATCTGCCATCATAGAGTTTACTACTAATTCACTAGGTGTATATCTTGCTAGTTCATCTAATAACATTGGGAAATTATAATTATCCTTTATTTCTGCCGAATAAAACTCTCCTGTTGATATATCACATATACTAATTCCATAATAAATTCCTGTTTTATAGATAGACATTATATAATTATTTTTTCTTTCTTCTAGCATATTACTATCTACTACAGTTCCAGGAGTTACTACTCTTATTACACCTCTTTTTACTATCCCTTTTGCTTTCTTTGGGTCTTCTAATTGCTCACAAATTGCTACTTTATATCCTTTTGCTATTAATCTTGATATATATATTTCTGCTGCATGATGTGGAACTCCGCACATTGGTGCTCTTTCTTCTTGTCCACAATCTTTTCCTGTTAAAGTAAGTTCTAGTTCTCTTGATGCTGTTATTGCATCATCAAAAAACATTTCATAAAAATCTCCTAAACGATAAAACAAGATACAATCTTGATATTCTTTTTTTGTTTCCAAATATCTTTGCATCATTGGTGAATATTCTGCCATATTATATTCTTCCCTTCTTATTATTCATCTATTTTTCCTTTTAAATACCACATATGTTCTGATACTATTTTTAGGTCTACAATTTTATTTATTAAATCTTTGCTTCCTTCAAATACAACGACTTTGTTACTATCTGTTCTTCCAGTTAACATATCTTTATTATTTTTGCTTTCTCCTTCTACTAATACTTTCTGATATGTTCCTATATATTTTTTATTGTTTTCTTCTATACCACTTTCTACTAATTCTTTTAATCTATTAAATCTTTCATGTTTTACTTCTTCCGGTATTTGGTCTTTCATTCTATCTCCTGGTGTACCTACTCTTCTTGAATATATGAACATATATACTTGTTCAAAATTCACTTTTTTTACTACATCTAATGTATCTTCAAATTCTTCTTCTGTTTCTCCTGGGAATCCTACTATTATATCAGTTGATAATGTTAAGTTTGGAATTCTTGCTTTCATTTTATCTACCAAATCTAAGAATTGTTCTTTTGTGTATTTTCTATTCATTACTTTTAATACTCTTGTATTTCCTGATTGAAGAGGTAAATGAATTAATTTACATACCTTATCACATTTTGCAATTGCATCTATTACATCATCTGTAAAATCCTTAGGATGTGGTGATACAAAACGTATTCTTTCTATTCCATCTATTTTATTTATTGCTTCAAGTAATGTTGCAAATGAATGTACTCTTTCATATTCTTCAAATGGAATACTTTTTTCTCTTTCTACTCTTAAATATGAATTTACATTTTGACCAAGTAATGTTATTTCTTTATATCCTTCTTTTGCTAATTCTCTTATTTCATTTATAATATCACGTGGACTTCTACTTCTTTCTCTTCCACGTACATATGGAACTATGCAAAATGAGCAAAAATTATTACATCCATTCATTATTGTTACAGATGCTTTTATTTTGCTATCTCTTTTTATTGGTAATCCCTCATAAATTTCACCATCTACATCTATTACATCTTCTATTTTTCTTTTTTCCTCTAATGCTTTATATAAATCTTCAGGGAATTTGTATAATGTATGTGTTCCAAAAATTATATCTACGTATGGATAGCTTTGTTTTATTTTATCTGTTATATGTTTTTCTTGCATCATACAGCCACCAATTGCAATTATTATTCCTTTTTCTTCTTTTAATTTTTTTAGTTCTCCTACTTTTCCAAATAATCTTTCTTCTGCGTTTTCTCTTACACAACACGTATTAAATAATGCAATATCTGCTTCTTTTACATTTTCTGTTTTTACATATCCCATTTTTTCAAGCATTCCACATATTTTTTCACTGTCATTTTCATTTAATTGACATCCCATTGTTAAGATATTATATTTTAAATTTTTACCTTTATTTACTCCTTTTACTTTTTCCATATATTCTTCTTGTTTTTTTACGTCGTTTGTTGTATTCATTTTCTACCTCCGTTTACCTGCTTATTTTATTATATTTTTGCTTATTTTGCAAGAAAAACAAAAAAATAGAGTAATATTTTACTCTACTTTCTTTATCTTTATTATTCAAGACCATATTTCTTTTTAAATCTGTCTGCTCTTCCACCAACTGTTTCTTGTCTTAAGTTTCCTGTCCAGAATGGGTGGCATTTTGAACATACATCTACTTTTATATCTTTTTTAGTTGAACCTACTTCTAGAACATTTCCACATGCACAAGTAATAGTTGTTTGATTGTATTCTGGTTGTATATCCTTTTTCATTTTGTTCACCTCTCTTTAATTTAATAACATGACTGTTTTTTATAATAACATATTTTTAAATGTTTTTCAAGCTTTTTATTTAATTTGTTTGATTTTCTTCCTGAGTTTGATTTTCGTCTTGTTGTTCTAACATGTATTCTGCTGAGTATAACATTTCTTTATTTAATGATAATTTATGCACTAATTTACTCATTACATTAAATACACATGCTATTATTAATATTAACATTCCTATTTTTTTCCAATATTTTGCTAGCATATTTTTTTCTCCCTTTTTTATACTACATATTAATTATACTTTTATTTTATAAAAAAGTCAATTATTTTAAATTCTTTTTTTATTAAGATATTTAGCTTATTTTTAACTTTTCCAAATTTTATATATTTTTTATTTTATAAAAAAATTATAATTGGTTAAAATAAAGAAAGGTGATTAATGTGAAAAATAAAATATGGATAATATTAGGTATATTACTAATTATTACAGTTGGGTTTGCTATTTATTTTAACTTTAATAATAATGATAATAATGGAAATTATGAAGCTCAAAAAACCTCTACTAATGAAAACAATAGCAATAATGTCTCTTATACTACTGATAATACTGAACCTGAAGAAAATAATTCAAATAATGAAACAAATGCTTCTCAAAATCAAACTACAAATGAAACTAAGCAAGAAAAGAAAGAATATAAAGAAGAAACACTTTCAACATTTTCAACAAAAATATATTCTAATGATCCAGCAAGGCAAAACAATATAAAAATAACATGTAATACTTTAAATAATACAACTGTAAAAAATGGAGCTACTTTTTCATTTTGTAATACTGTAGGTAAAGCAACATCAGCAAAAGGATATCAAGAAGCGGATGTTTACGACCATGATGGAAATAAAACTAAAGGACTTCGGAGGTGGAAACTGTCAAGTAAGTAGTACATTGTATAATGCTATACTTGAAGTATCTTCTTTAAAAGTAACAGAAAGACATGCACACAGTAATTATGTCCCATATGTAAAAAAAGGAAAAGATGCAGCTGTTGCTTATGGTAGTTATGATTTAAAATTTATAAACAATTCAGGAAATGATATAAAAATTAAAGCTTCAACAGATAATAAAAGTGTTACAATAAGTATAGTAAATATTAAAGAAGTGTAATTTTTCTCCCTCTTTTTGAATATTTAAAATATAGATTGAATATATTTTAATATCAATTGGAGGGATTTTTATGCGAAATTTAAAATTATTTATAAGTTTACTTCTTATTTTTTCTATATGCCTTTTTCTTACTTTTCCTTGCTTTTGTGCTAGCTTAGATTACATCTGGTCTGAATCTCAAGAAACTTCTGCACTTTCACAAGAAGAAATTCAAGAAAATAACTCTCTTAACCTAGAATCAGGTTCTGCTATTTTAATAGAACAAACAACAGGAAAAATTTTATATGCACATAATATCCATGAACAATTACGTCCTGCTTCAGTTACTAAAGTAATGAGTATTTTATTAATAATGGAAGCATTAGATAGCCGGAAAAATTAGTTTAACAGACCAAATACCTTGTAGTGAAAATGCTGCATCCATGGGTGGCTCTCAAATATGGCTTGACCCTAGAGAAACCTTATCAGTTGATGATATGTTAAAAGCAATATGTGTAAATTCTGCAAATGATTGTGTTGTTGCAATGGCAGAATATCTTGCAGGTTCCGAGGAAGCTTTTGTTCAAATGATGAATGATAAAGCCAAAGAACTCGGAATGAATGATACAACATTTAAAAATTGCCATGGATTAGATGAAGACGGACATGTAACATCTAGTTATGATATAGCTTTAATGTCAAGAGAACTTTTAAACAATCACCCAAGTATTACTAAATACACAACAATTTGGATGGATACATTACGTGATGGTAAGTCACAATTATCTAATACTAATAAACTTATAAAAACATATAAAGGTGCAACAGGCTTAAAAACAGGTTCAACTTCACTTGCTTTATATAATTTATCAGCTAGTGCAACAAGAGATGGCTTATCTTTAATTGCCGTTATAATGAAGGCTCCAACTACTAAAATAAGATTTGAAGAAGCGGCTAAATTACTAGATTATGGATTTAATACATTTTCTTTCAAAGAATTTGGTAAAAAAGATGATTTAGTAAAAACTCTAAACGTTAATAAAGGAAGTTCTAAAACAGTTGACGCTGTTTTAAGTGAAAACTGTGGTACACTTATAGAAAAAGGTAAAGAAAAAGAAGTTGAACAAACTATATCTTTAGAAGAAAATGTTCAAGCACCAATAAAAAAAGGTCAAAAACTTCGGCGAAGTTGTATTTACTATAAATGGTGAACCATTAACTACTGTAGACATAGTTGCCAAAGACGATGTTGGTAAAGTAGGCTTATTTTCAATTGCCAAAAGAATATATTATTCATGGGTAGACTTATTAAGAAGTTGAGATGAAGAAAACGGAGTTTTTTGTCTCATTTTACAAAATGAGACAAAAAAGCTCCGTCCCTAAAATTCTCATTCATCTTCTAGTGTTTCATCATATTCAAATTCATATGTTTCATCATCTTTACTATCTTCATTTGTTTTCATTTGATTTGCTTTTTCTGTTACTTTGTCTATTTTTTCTTCTAATTTTTCTTCTGTTTTCTCTTTATTCTTATTTTGTTTTTGTTCCTTTTTTTGCATTTCTTTTAATATTTTCGATGTTTCCTCTTTTTTATTTTGTATGCACCTATTCATTATATTATTAGTTTTTTCTAATATATCTGGAATATAATCTAATAATTTATCTAATGAAGATGAATGGTTTATTGGCATTAGTTTTACATTATTAGATTGAATTACCAAAAACGCTATCGGATTTATTGTAACTCCTGCTCCTGAACCTCCACCAAATGGTAATCTATATTGTATTTCCTCTTCTTTATCTTTTTTACTATATTCGTCTACAGTCTCTCCTTTAAATTCACTTCCTCCTGCTGCAAATCCAAATGAAACTTTTGATATTGGTATTATTACCACATTATTTGAAGTTTCTATTGGTTCTCCTATAATAGTGTTTACATCTATCATATCTTGGATGCTATTCATAGCTGTAACCATAAGTCCTTCTATTGGATGTTCGCTCATAATTCTTCACTCCTTCTTTTTTATTTAAGATATATATTATATTTATAATATGTATCATTTTTATTTGGAATATACCTGATAATGCTATATTTAGTATATTTTGATTATTATATATTGGCTTTATTTGAAAATTCTGTTTTTTAAAATCTTCAACTTTTCTTCTTATTAGCATTGATATGATTGTACCTATTATTGGAATTATAATTGCTGTTAATGCTGCATTTTCTGTTCCTAATTCTATTTTCAAATTTAATTTTTCTATTTGTAAACTATTTGTTTTAGTGATTTCTAATATTTTACGAAATATATTTTTGTCTTCTTCTATATTATTTATATCTATTTTCTTAAACTTTTCTTCTAGTTTTAATTTTTTTATTAATCTTTTTGTAACTTTTATACTAAAAATTGGTATTTTATTTAAAATACATAATTTAATTTTTAAGCTATCTTCTTTTTTTGTATGCTTAGATTTTCCTGATAAATAACTAACATCTTTTATTTCTATTACTATTTTTGAAGATAAAAATAATACAATTATTATAAATAAAAAAATAAAAAGAAAAACCAATATTTTCGCCCTCCTTTTAGAGGATTTAATATTAGTTTTTCCAAAAATTTCTTTTTTAAACATATTTAACTAGTTTTTTTATTTTTTTCTACTAGTATATCACCAAATAATTCTTCCTGGTCTGTTTTTACTTTATTTCTTCTTGATAATTCTAACAATCCTGAAAATGCTGTTACTACTTCTTGTTTATTGCGTTTTTTTAATGAAAATATTTTATTAAATATAAATCTTTTCTGTTTTACTAATATTTTAAACATTTCTTTTACTTTACTTGCAACTGTATAATTATCTCTTATTGCTATTTTTTCTATATTTTTTGCATTTTCATTTATTTTATCTTTATTTTTTTCTATAACATTACTATACATTTTAGGTATTACATCTTTATCATAGTCTTTTTCCAATTTTTGTTTTGGAAGTTCAATTTCTTCTGGTGCTTTGAAATATCTTTTTGAGTATTCTAAATAATTTTCTTTAAATTTTTTGCTAATTTCTTTAAACTTTTTATATTCTATAATTCTTCTAATTAATTCTTCTTCTGTTATTTCTTCTTCCTCTTCTTCTTGCTTTGGAAGTAGTTTTTTCGATTTTAAATATAAAAGCGTTGATGCCATTACTAAAAATTCACTTGCTATCTCTAAATTTAATTTTTCTTGTTCTTTTAAATATTCTATATATTGGTCTGTTATTTCACTTAAATTTATATCATATATATTCATTTGATTTTTGTCTATTAAATGACATAATAAATCAAGTGGACCTTCAAAATTATCTATCTTAATTGCATATTTTTTTGTTTCTAATGTAAGTATTGACATATTTCTACTCCTCATCTCTTATTGCTTTATTTATATTTTCCATTTTATAACCTTTTTTTAATAAAAATTGTTTTATTTCTTCTTCATCCATTGAAAGTGATTTTTTATAAAATATATTTGATGCAGATTTTGTTTCATATTCTTCTAATTCTTCTTTATTTTCATAAATATAATCTTCTATATCACTTTTATTTAATCCTTTTGCCTGTAACTTATATTTTATTTCTCTTATTGATAAATTTTTTAAAGCTATATAATTATTAACTGTTTTTTCAATAAATTCTTTATCATTAATATATCCTGCTTCTTTTAAATATTCTATTATATCTTCTAATAAGTTTTCATCCATTGTTTTAGAAAATTTTGTTCTTACTTCTTGTTCACTTCTTTTTTTATATAATATATATTTTAATACTTTTGTTTTTTCTCTATCAAATTCTTCTATTGAATACATAAATTTTACCTCTTTTTTCTTTTACATTTTACTATAATTTAGTTAAAAATACAAGCATATTTTTCCAAAGGAAATATATATTTTATTTGAATTTTATGTAAATACATGCTATAATATTAAATACAAGAGCAAATGCTTTTGTTATTTTATTAAATAGTAGCAATTGTTACTATTTAAGTAAAGTAAAAACATAAAAGTTTTTACTAATTAGCAGGTATTTATAAATCCGAAAGGACTTAAAATGTGTGGAAAAACAGATGAAGTTGCACAGGAGTGCCTTGAAGAGCCTATCATTGTTAAGGTATCTGTCAAAGGTACTAATTTGCCAGATGTTGAGCTCAATGGTAAATGCATGTCTTATGGAACAGCTAACAGTAAAACTTTAACTGTTCCTCGTGATATTGCAGAATTCTATTTAAAAAAGAATTCTAATATCATTTCAAGCTCATATATGGAACCTGTACAAGATGACAACCCTGCTAAAGTTATAAAAACAGAAAAAACTAAAAATTCAACTATGCCAACTTCTTATCCAAATATAAGAATGACTTATTGTTTTTAATTTTTATCTGTTTGTATAACTTATCTTCCTCTAGTACTAATTTTAGTACTAGAGTTTTTTTATTTTTTAAAATTTTTTGAAAAATTTTAAAAAAAACTATTACATGGATTTCAAAAAAATGGTATAATAATTTTTGGGGCAAAATTAGACCATTAAATATAAAATTTTAAAATTTTTGAAAGGAGGATTTAAAAATGCCAACAAACAAAAAAGAAGGAATTATTTTTGGAATTTGTATGTGCCTAATAATGGTATTTTTTATGGGATTATTAAATATTTCTATTCATTTAGGAGGTTTTAATTTAAATTCTATTAAAACTTGTTTAATAGCTTTCCCTGTAACATTTATTATTGCATATGTCTTAGAAACATTTATTGTAGGAAAAATAAATGGTATGCTATTAGCTCATTTTGTTTCAAAAGAAGATAGTAAAAATGCTTATATTTTATTTAACTGCTTCTTTATTGTTACAATGATGTCTTTAGTAATGACTATAGTTGGAGGTCTTCTTGGTGGAGATACTTTACAAACTGTATTAGGAGAATTCTTTATTAGATGGCCACGTAATTTCTGTGCAGCATTTTTCTTAAATATTTTAGTTGCTGGTCCTGTTAGCAGAGCTATTCTAAAAGCTATTCAAAAAAATTCTGTTTCAGATTCAAATATTCCTAATGCTGAAAATGAAGAATCAATCTAAAAAGGAATACACTTAAAATCATTTTATTTAAGTGTATTCTTTTTTACTTATAATAAATTTTCTTTAAGCATAAATATTTATATCTTTGTCATTAGATAAGAAATTCATAACTAAATCTATAATTATTTCTTTTTCTTTTGGATTAGATTCTGCAATAAGTAATGTTAATGCTACTAAAGTATTATTGTCTATTACTTGTTCTCCGTCTTTGTATAATATTCCGTAAAAATTCAAAAAATATATAAATAACGTTGCTGCTATTCTTTTATTTCCATCTGCAAACACATGATTTTTTACTACTAAATATAAGAAATTTGCACCTTTTTCTTCTATACTTTTGTATACATCTTGTCCGCCAAATGTTTGATAAATATTTCCTATTATTGATTCTAATCCTTTGTTTCTTTCCACTGCAAATAATTCACTTTCTTCATTAAACCTAAGTTTATTAATAATATCTATACAATCTTCATATTTTATTTTTCTTTCATCTGTTTTTCCTTTTATCTTTTTTATTTTTCTATGGTCATAATCATCTAATATATTTAATGCTTTTGAATAATTTCCAATTACTTTTAATATTTCTTTTGCATCATTTCCTTCTAATCTTTCATCCATTCTATTTGCTATATCAATTAATTTTATTGTTTTTTCTAAATATTCTAATCTTTTTTGATTTACTGCATAACCCTTTAACATATAATCTTTTAAAACCTTATTTGTCCATTTTCTAAATATAATACCATTTTTTGATTTTACTCTATAGCCAATACTTAATATCATATCTAAATTATAATATTCAACATTCCTAGTTACTTCTCTTTCTCCTTCTTTTTGAACTGTCGCAAATTTTGCGACAGTTGGAATTCCTTTTAATTCTTCTTTTAAGGCATTGTTAATATGTTTACCTATAGTTTTTACATCTCTTCCAAATAATTCAGCCAATTGTTATCTATTTAACCATACAGTATCATCTTTTAAATTAACTTCTAGTTTCACTCCTTGATTTTCAAATAGAATTATTTCATTTTTCTTTTCTTTCATAATACAACATCCTTTCTTTTTTATTTAATAATTTAATTTAACCGTTCAAATCTGTTGCTTGATTTTACTATTCATTCAATATTTTGTCAATAGTTTTGTTTACTTCTCTGTAAATTTTTTCAAAAACTAAAAGGGACCAAATAGATAAAATTATTATCTATTTAGCCCCTATAAAATTTATTTATGCTTTACTCATCGTCTTCTTCTTTGCTAGGTAAATCTTCTCCTAAACTTTGTTCAAAAGCCTTAGCAAAATTTTCTCTTACTTTTCCTTCAATTTCATCTAAAACATCAGGATTTTCTTTTAAATATTTCTTAACATTTTCTCTACCTTGTCCAATTCTTTCGCCATTATAACTGAACCAAGAACCTGCTTTATCTACAATATCTAAATTTACAGCCATATCTAAAATATTACCTTCTTTTGAAATACCTTCTCCATATATGACATCAAATTCTGCCTCTCTAAAAGGTGGAGCAACTTTGTTTTTAACTACTTTAACGCGAACTCTATTTCCTTTTATTTCACCATCTTGTTTAATATTTTCTATTCTTCTAATATCCATTCTAACAGAGGCATAGAATTTTAAAGCTCTACCTCCTGTTGTTGTTTCCGGATTTCCAAACATAACTCCAATTTTTTCTCTTAATTGATTAATAAATATTAAAACTGTTTTTGATTTATTAATTGCTCCTGCTAATTTTCTTAAAGCTTGTGACATAAGTCTTGCTTGAAGTCCCATATGAGAATCTCCCATATCTCCATCAATTTCAGCTTTAGGAACTAATGCAGCAACAGAGTCTACTACAACTACATCTAAAGCTCCACTTCTTATTAAACTTTCTGTAATTTCTAAAGCTTGTTCACCTGTATCTGGTTGTGAAACAATTAAATCATCTATATCTACACCTAATTTTTTTGCATAAACTGGGTCTAAAGCATGTTCAGCATCAATAAATGCTGCTTCTCCTCCCATTTTTTGTGCTTCTGCAATTATATGTAATGCTAAAGTTGTTTTTCCAGAAGATTCTGGACCAAATATTTCTATAATTCTACCTCTTGGAACTCCTCCTATTCCTAAAGCAATATCTAAGCTTAAAGCTCCTGTTGGTATAGCTTCTATTTCCATAGCTTTAAATTCCCCAAGTTTCATTACTGAACCTTTTCCAAATTGTTTTTCTATTTGGCTCATTGCAACCTCTAAAGCTTTCTTTTTCTCTGCGTTTTCTTCCATAAAATTTCCTCCTTAAATAATTGAACTTTTGTTTGATAAAAACATTATATATCAAAAATTTGTTTTGTCAATACTTTTATTAAATTTTTATTTGTACCATCCTTCTATTCCATAAAATAAATTAAACCAGTTAGGATTAATATCTCCTACTAAGCTTGAACTATATGCTACTGTATATTTATTATTATATAAACTAATATATGGTACATCTGTCTTATATATTTCTGCTAATCTTGCATATCTTTCTTTTAATACATTTTCATCTGTTGTATTTTTTACTTCATTCATTATATTTGTTACTTCTTCATTTGAATAATTTGCTAAATTACTTGCACCAAAGAATATATCTAAATCTGGACTTGGTGATAATGTCATACTACATAATGCAATATCATAATTTCTTTCATTAATTGCATTATTATATTGTTCATCACTAGCTCTTACTATATTTATTCTAATTCCCTGGTTTTCTAATTGCCCCTTGATGTTTTCTGCAACTGCCACTTTAGATGAATCACTTGCTCTTACTAATAAATTTAATGATATTCTTTGTGTCCTATAATTTTCTGTCTTTTGCCAATAGCTATTTCTATAAGTCCAACCATTATCTACTAAAACTTGTTTTGCTTGGTCTACATTATATCCACTACTTGCATCTTGGTCTTGATATAACCAATTTCCATAGTCTAATGGGAAACTACTAGAAAGATATTTGCTATTAAAAATATTTGATGTTATATTTTCTTTATCAATACAATATGAAATTGCCCTTCTTACTTCTTGTTTTCCTAGAAAATAATTACTTGTATTTAATGCTAAAAATGTATGTTCTCTTCCTTTCATTTCTTTTAATGCATACCCAATAGTTCCTATATAATCTTGAACATTTTCATTATCAGTTGCAATTAAATCTAAATTTCCTATTTTAAAACTATTATATAATTCTCCTACTGATGAATATAAGTTCACAGTTATTGTTTCTAAGATTGAATTTTTATCTTTATTCCACCAACTAGTATTTTTAGATAATGTTATATATGAACTTTGAACATCTGTTATTTTAAATTCGCCTGTTCCTACTGGAGAACTATTTTTAGATGTTGTTGCAAAATCTTCTCCTTCATAATATGAACTTGAAAGTATTGGAAATGTTAAATTATATTCAAAAAACGGAACTTCTCTTGATAGATTTATTCTTACCGTATAATCATCCACAATATCTATTCCCGTTACATCTTGTACATTAGCAGAATAAATAGTATTTGTATCTTTTAGTCTATCTATTGTAAATTTTACATCTTGAGCGGTAAATGATTGTCCATCAGACCATCTAACATTTTCTCTTAATTTTATTAAATATGAATTATTACTTTCTTTAGCCCATTCTGTTGCTAAACATGGCTCTGCTTTATAATCTGATGTTAGGTTTACAAGTGGTTCATAAATTAACTTTGTAATATTTTGTACATTTTTGTTAGTGCTAAGTATAGGATTTATTGTATCAAAATTTGCAATCCCTAATTTTATTTCTTTTACTCTACTGTCTTGATTGCTTGCTGTATACGCTTCTTCTTGTTGTTTTTCATTTTCATCTCTTCTTATTATATATATAGCAAAAACTAAAATAATTATAATAAATATTACAAAAACATATTTAATCCAATTTGATTTCATATTTCACCTCTATACCTTGCTATCATACATTAAATTTAATAAAAATTCAAGATTTTATTTATAAATTTATAGAAAAAACAAAACAGGTTGATTTTTTTCAACCTGTTATATAAACACTTTTATGTTCTTGACTCTACAATTAATTTAATTCCCGTTCTGTCTTCACCTTCTACTTCTACTTCAGCAAATGCTGGTATGCACACTAAATCAACTCCTGATGGTGCTACAAAACCTCTTGCTATTGCTACAGCTTTTACTGCTTGATTTAATGCTCCTGCTCCAATTGCTTGCATTTCTGCCCTGTTTGATTCTTTTACCAATCCAGCTATTGCTCCTGCTACTGAATTTGGATTTGATTTTGATGAAATTTTTAAAATTTCCATTTTCTTTTGCCTCCTATAATTTTATTTTTGTTGTTGCAACTTTTACATTTTGTATTTTACAATATTTGGAAATAATTGTAAAGTCTTTTTTGGAAATTTATGGAAAAATTCATCGCAATAAATTACA
Source organism: uncultured Clostridia bacterium (assembly GCA_944386195.1). Classification (GTDB taxonomy): domain Bacteria; phylum Bacillota; class Clostridia; order TANB77; family CAG-508; genus CAG-269. Next base: position 8,321 of record CALXAD010000002.1, on the reverse strand, counting down.
TTTTTCGACAAATATATTTATTTATATTTTTATAATCTATTTTTTACTTATTTTCTTACTCTTTTTATACTTTTTACCTTATTTGTATTATCATCTACATCAAATATAACACCATTTAACATACAATCTCCTTGAGCCACTTTATATCTTTCTGGAAGTGTTGTTACAAATCTTTTTATTGATGCATTTGCATCCATACCTATTACTGATTTCTTTGGTCCAGTCATTCCTATATCTGTTATATATGCTGTTCCTTTTTCTAATATAGTTTCATCTGCTGTTTGAACATGAGTATGTGTACCAAATATTGCTGTTACACTTCCATCTAAAAAATATCCCATAGCTATTTTTTCTGCTGTTGCCTCTGCATGAAAATCTACTATTATCATATCTGTTTTATCTTTTAATTTCTCTATTAAATCTTTTACTTGAACAAATGGGTTATCTGATAATACATTTATATCAACTCTACCAATTAAATTTATGACTGCTATTTTTTTATTTTTACAATCATAAATATTATAACCTTTTCCAACTACTCCTTTTGGATAGTTTAATGGTCTAATTAATCTTGGATGGTCTATAAATTTAAATATGTCTTTTTTACCCCATGTATGATTTCCCATTGTTACTACATCCACATGTTCTTCTAATATATCGTTAAATATCTTTTCAGTTATTCCCATTCCTTCTGCTGAATTTTCACCATTAACTATTATAAAATCTATTTGTTCTTCTTTTCTTAATGTAGGTAATACTGATTTTAATTTTTTTACTCCCAATAACCCTACTATATCTCCTACTGCTAATATTTTCAATTTGATTCCTTCTTTCTATTTTATTTTTAACATATATATAATACTATATTTATTAAAAATAATCAAATCTCTAATTAATTGACATAATTTTCTCTAAGTGTTACAATTACAACATGCTTATTTTAGCATAAGTTAGGAATAACAATTGTTGTTTCTTAAATTTTTACTCATTCTTAACATTACTAGAAAGGATTTTATCATGCTAAAAAAGATGGGATATCAAAATATTGAAGATGGAATGGTAATTTATTATTATGATACTCTAGGTGGTGTCATGTATATGCGATTTCGTTCCAAAATTCAAAAAATTGATAATCTTACTCCTATGCCCAAGTCAGATGGGACTTTTTTCACCATAGCAGATTGGGAAAACTCAATTAAGACTGATAAATCAATTAAAAAGTTTGATTATTAATGAGGAAAAACAAATAAGGAGATATTTTTTAATACCTCCTTATTTTTATTTTGCGTAGTCTACTACTCTTGTTTCTCTTATTACATTTACTTTAATTTGTCCTGGATAATCCATTTCACTTTCAACTTTCTTAGCTACATCTCTTGCTAAAATTGTCATTTGGTCATCAGATATCTTATCTGGTTTTACAATAATTCTAATCTCACGACCTGCTTGTATAGCAAAAGATTTTTCAACTCCATCGAAAGAATCTGCAATTTCCTCAAGATTTTGTAATCTCTTGATATATGCCTCTAAAGTTTCTCTTCTTGCTCCTGGTCTTGATGCTGAAATTGCATCTGCAGCTTGTACTAAAACAGCTTCTAATGTTTGTGGTTCAACATCTCCATGATGTGCCTCCACAGCATTTATAACTAATGGATTTTCTTTATATTTCTTAAGGATTTCAACACCTATTTCTACATGAGTTCCTTCCATATCATGGTCTAAAGCTTTTCCTAAATCATGTAAAAGTCCTGCTCTTCTTGCAAGTTTTGTATCTAATCCTAATTCATCAGCCATTATTCTAGCTAAATTTGAAACTTCAATTGAATGATTTAATACATTTTGACCATAACTTGTTCTGTATTTTAATTTTCCAATTAATTTTACTATATCTGGATGAAGTCCTATAACTCCAGTTTCTAAAACTGCTCTTTCTCCTTCTTCCTTAATAGTATTTTCTACTTCTTCTTTAGCCTTTTCTACCATTTCCTCAATCTTAGCTGGATGAATTCTTCCATCATCAATTAATTTTTCTAGAGCAATTTTGGCAACTTCTCTTCTTAATGGATCAAATCCTGATAATACTACTGCTTCCGGTGTATCATCAATTATTAGGTCAATTCCTGTTAATGTTTCTAAGGCTTTTATATTTCTTCCTTCTCTACCTATTATTCTTCCTTTCATTTCATCATTAGGAAGTGCTACAATTGATACTGTAGTTTCTTGAGAATGGTCAGCAGCACATTTTTGAATTGCATATGTAAGCATTTCCTTTGCATCTCTATTTACTGTTTCTTTAGCTATTTGTTCTTGTTCTCTAATTAGAGCTGCCTTTTCTGCTGTCAATTCTTTTTCCATTTCAGATAAAAGTCTTTGTTTTGCCTCTTCTTTAGTTAAAGAAGCAATTCTTTGAAGTTCTTCCATCTCTTTTTTGTGTAAATCTTCAATTTCTTGTTTTTTGTTTTCTAATTCTTGAGTTTGAATTTCTAAGTCTCTTTCTTTCTTTTCAAAATTATCTGAACGTTTTTCTAGGTTTTCCTCTTTTTGGATTAATCTAGCCTCTTGTTTTTGTACTTCGCCTCTTCTTTCTTTAATCTCTTGATCTAATTCTTTACGACTAGCCATAATTTCTTCTTTCGCTTTAAAAATTTCTTCTTTTTTCAAATTTTCTGCTTCTATTTTAGCTAAATCAACTAATCTTTTTGCTTCATTTTCTGCACCTTGAATTTTAGATTCTGCAACTTTCTTTCTGTATGCCATTCCTATTGGTATACCTATTGCAAGTGAGATTAAGACAGCGGCGATAACGATTATAATAGTCATAATCATACACCTCTTTCTTATTTAATTTTCAATGTTCGAATAAAATATATATCTTCAATTTCATTAATATATTTTTTCCTACCTATTATATTTTAACTTTATTCTTAAAAACTGTCAAGTAATTTTAAGTAAATTTAAGAAAGAGGCTATCATTTATTTTTTAGTTGTTACATTTATATTATTTCCGTCTGATGTAACTTCTATTGTTCCATTTTCATCTGTTCTATAAACTTTACTTCCTACATTTTCTAACCTTTCTACTATTTCCTCTTTAGGTAATCCATAGCTATTATCTTTTCCTGCCATTATAATACTAATACTTGGTTTAATCTCATTTAAGAACTCTTCTGAGCTACTAGTATCTGAACCATGATGTCCTACTTTTAATACATCTGTTTTAGGCCAAGTAATTGTTTTTTCGTTTTCTTTTTCACTATCTCCCATAAATAAGAAACTATTATTTCCATATTGTAATCTTAGTGTTATTGAAGATAAATTCAAATTATCTTCATCTAAAATGCTATCTGTCATAACTTCTAAATTGCTATCTCCTAAAGTAAATGTATCTCCTTTATTTGGAGCTTTTACAGTTAAACCTTTATTTGAAATTGCATTTACTACATCTTCAAATGTTTTTGTTGTTGTTTCTATTTTAGGCATTAAAACATTTTCTATTTCTATGTTACTATTTATTACATCATCTAGTCCACCTATATGGTCTTCATGTGGGTGTGTTCCTACAACATAGTCAAGTTTTGTTATTCCTTTATCTTTTATAAAGTTTACAACATCTTCTCCATCTTCATTATTTCCTGCATCTATTAACATAGCATCTTCTTTATTTATAATTAATATACTATCTGCTTGACCTACATCTATATAATATACTTGTAATTCTCCATTTACTGGTGTTATATTATTTTGATTTATAGCTTCTGTACTTTCAGAATTTATTAAATTTCCTAATCCTATTTCATTTGCTAATTTACTAATTTGTTCATTATTTATCCCCAAAAGACCTGCTAGCACTACAATTATTACTGCAATTAAACTTCCTATTATTTTTGTTTTTCTTTTGCCTTTTTTCATAAATACCCCTATCCTTGTTCCCAAATTTTATTCATTTTATCTTTTATATTATTTTTTACTTCTTGTGTCTTTACTTTATCTATATTATATTTACCCTTTATTTTTTGTAGAATATCTCCTTCTTTAATTCCATTAGGTAATTTATTTTTTTCTATTTCTTCTATTTTTCCTGTTTTTCTATTTTCTAATACTGCAATATCTCCTTCAAATCTATCTACAGAAAATTCTTCTATTGCATTTAATTTTTGTGCAAGTTCTACTTCTTCGTTTTTTATATCAGATGATTTATTTATATTTATTTCATTTACTTTTTCAACCGTATTTTCTATAGTTTCTTTTATTGCTTCTCCTAAATTTTCAAATATATTCAAATATATTCCTCCTTTCCTTTTATTTTAACCTTTATGCTATTTTACTTCTATCACAATTTTTATTTTTTTTCAAGTTAAAAAGAAGCAAAAAAAGCAAGAATTTTACTTCTTGCCTTTTTTTGCATTATTTTACAACTTCTACATCAATATCTAATTTTTCTCCATTTATATTAGTTTCTGTATAATTATCTCTATCTTCATGATAAATTACTTTTAGAGCTAATGTATCATGTTTTATTACATCTTCATTTTTCTTAATTATATTTTCTAATAATTCATTTCCAGCTACATATAAATTTATATGGTCTAATACTTCAAAATCTCTTTCCTTTCTCATGTTTTGTACTTTTGATAATATTTCTCTTACAAAACCTTCTTCTTTTAGTTCTTCTGTTATAGTTGTATCTAAAACAACTCCTATTTCTCCTTCTCCACTAAAACTAAATGTACCTTTTCCTTGCATTGTTACAAGTAAATTTTCTGAATTTAATCCTATTTGTTCATCATCTATTTCAATATATTCAGTTTCTCCGTTTTTTACTTTATTTGCTAAGTCCATTTGATTTAATTTAGAGATTTCTTCTCTTATTCTTGGTATTAGTTTTCCATATTGTTTTCCAAGTACTGGTAAATTAGGCTTAATTTCAAAGTCTACATATTCACTCATATCTGCACCTAATTCAATTTCTTTAACATTTAATTCGTCTTTTACTATATCTTCATAGTATTTTGGTAATGTATCTATTGAAATTAGCATTTTTGATAGTGGTTGTCTATTTTTAATATTTACTTGGTTTCTACTACTACGTCCTAATTTAACGATTTTATATGCTAAGTCCATTTCTTCTTCTAATTTATGGTCTATTTTATCTTCTTCAACTTCTGGCCATAAGCATAAATGAACACTTTCTGGAGCATCCTTATCTAATCCTACTACTAAGTTTTGATATATTTCATCTGTCATAAATGGTACAAATGGTGCTGCAATCTTTATCAATGTTGTTAATACTTTATATAATGTACAATATGCTCCTATTTTTTCATCTGTTAAATCTTTTGCCCAGAATCTTTCTCTGTTTCTACGTACATACCAATTTGATAATTCATCTGTAAAGCTTTCTATTTGAAGAGCAGCTGATGTTATATCATATTTATCTAGTTTTTCTGCAACTTCTTTAACAAGTGTATTTAATTTTGAAATAATCCATCTATCCATTACATTTTTACTTTCAAAATCTTTATATTCTAAAGGATTAAACTGGTCTATTTCTCCATATAATACATAGAATGAATATACATTCCATAATGTACTTAAAAATCTTCTTTGTGTTTCTTGTACATTTTTTATTCCTAATCTTTTTGGTAACCATGGAGCGCTACTTGTATAGAAATGCCATCTTGTTGCATCTGCTCCTACTGTATCTAATAGCACAATTGGGTCTACACCATTTTTCTTTGATTTAGACATTTTTTGTCCATGTTCATCTAGAACATGACCTAATACTATACAATTTTCAAATGGTGATTTTCCAAATAAAGATGTTCCAACAGCCATTAATGTATAGAACCATCCTCTTGTTTGGTCAACTGCTTCTGAAATAAATTGTGCTGGGAAATTATTTTCAAACATTTCTTTATTTTCAAATGGATAATGCCATTGTGCAAAAGGCATTGAACCAGAATCAAACCAACAGTCAATTACTTCTTTTGCTCTTTTCATTTTCTTTCCACATTTTGGACATTTTAAATATACATTATCAATATATGGTTTATGAAGTTCAATATCATCTGGACAATCTATTGCTTTTTCTTTTAATTCAGCAATTGAACCTATACATTCTTGATGTCCGCATTTTTCATCTTCACATGTCCATATTGGAAGTGGTGTTCCCCAATATCTATCTCTTGAAATTCCCCAATCTATTACATTCTCTAAGAATTTACCAAATCTACCTGTTTTTATTGTTTCTGGATACCAATTTACTTTACTGTTATTTGCAACTAGTTCATCTCTTAGTTTGCTCATTGCAACAAACCAGCTCTCTTTTGGATAATATAGAAGTGGTGTGTCACATCTCCAACAATGTGGATATGAGTGGACATGTCTTTCTTTACTAAATAATTTATTTTCTTGTTTTAACCATTTACAAATATCCTCGTTACAATCTCTTACAAATCTACCTTTCCATGGTTCTACATCATCAACAAATTTTCCTTCTTTATCTACTAAGTTTATAAATGTTATACCATTTTGTTTTGCAACTAAGCTATCATCTTCACCATAAGCTGGTGCTATATGAACTATTCCTGTACCATCTGTTAATGTTACATAATCTCCATGTATTACTTCAAAAGCTTTTCCTTCCACTTTTCCAAATGGCATTAATCTTTCATATTTTGTTCCAAGTAGTTCTTCTCCTTTAAATGTTTTTACTATTTCATATGGTGTTTCTCTTAAAACACTATCTAATAATTCTTTTGCTAAAATATAGTTTTCATATTTTGGTTCATCATCTGAACCTACATTCGCTTTTACTTCTGCATATTCATATGATTTATTTACACAAAGTGCTAAGTTTGATGGTAATGTCCAAGGTGTTGTTGTCCATGCCAATATATATGTGTTTTTATCAAATCCTTGTCCTTCTGATACTTTAAATTTAGCAATACATGTTAAATCATTTACATCTTTATATCCTTGTGCTACTTCATGTGATGAAAGTGCTGTTCCACATCTTGGGCAATATGGCATAACTTTATGACCTTCATATAAAAGTCCTTTTTCCCACATTTGTTTTAATGCCCACCATACTGATTCTATATATTCATTATGGTATGTTACATATGGATGTTCCATATCTACCCAGAAACCAACTTTATTAGTCATTTCTTCCCACATATGAACATAAGTAAATACACTTTCTTTACATTTCTTTACAAAGTTTTCTACACCATATTCTTCTATTTGTTGTTTTCCTGAAATTCCTAAAGATTTTTCAATTTCAAGTTCAACAGGAAGTCCATGTGTGTCCCAACCAGCCTTACGAATTACTTTGTAGCCTTTCATTACTTTGTATCTTGGGATAATGTCTTTCATTACCCTTGTTTCAATATGACCAACATGTGGTTTTCCATTTGCTGTTGGTGGTCCATCATAAAATGTAAAATATCTTTTACCTTCATTCATTGCAAAGTTTTTCTTTTCAATGTCTTTTTGCTTCCACATTTCGGCAACTTTTCTTTCCATTCCAACGAAACCATCATTAAGTTCTACTTTCTTATACATAACTACCTCCTTTTGTCCCTTTGGGGACGTTTCTCATGTGACATGGACAAAACAAAAAAATCTTTTCATCCTAAATATTTAGGACGAAAAGATTACTTTCCGCGGTACCACCTAAGTTAGTAAATTTATATAAAAATACAATCCACTCTCTTAATTACCTTTAACGCAGGATTACGTCTAACTTAATAAAATTTCAGTTAGCAACAACTAAGGTGATAACAAATAATTTTTACTTACCAATCTCGCACCATATGATTAGCTCTCTTTAAGCTATTATATTATTTGCCTTGTCCTTGTTACAGTTTTTTACATTTCGTAATTATTATATCATGTTTTTTTTATTTTGCAAGTACTTTTTTAATAAAAAACTAAAAGAAAAAATTGGACAGATCGTATATTATCATTCCAATTTTATCTAAATGATAGATTTAAGACCTGTCTCACTTTATCTCAATAATTTTTTATATTACAACACTTCATAAATTTATTTTATAATATTAACAAATTTTATTCTGTTTGTTGTTTTGAACTTTATTTATACCATTTTCTTTCCATAGCAATTTAATATTATTCTAAAAAACAATGAAAACATAATATATACTATTGCATATAAAATTTTTAATTATCATGTTCGCTTAAATATATAAAATTGTTCTAAATGCAATATCTGGATAACGATATAAATGATAAAATAGAAGTACAGAAAAAGTGGAAAATAAAAGTACACAAATTTCTGTACTTTTTCTATATCTAAA
>CALXAD010000001.1 GCA_944386195.1 uncultured Clostridia bacterium | reverse complement strand
CAATGTATATAGTAAGAGCAACACCAAGACATATAAGAAGACAAGTACCAATGGTATTATCACTTGTAGGATTAAGTGGAAAAGCAAAAATGTATCCTAATGAATTATCAGGAGGAGAACAACAAAGAGTTGCATTAGCAAGAGCTTTAGTAAATAATCCATCAATGCTAATAGCAGATGAGCCAACTGGTAACTTAGACCCAGATACAGCATGGGATATTATGAATTTATTAAATGATATTAATATGAGAGGAACAACAGTAGTTGTGGCAACACATGCTAAAGATATAGTAAACCAAATGAAAAAGAGAGTTATCCATATTAGTAAAGGCCAAATAGTAAGAGACGATAAAAAAGGTGGGTATGATTATGAAATATAATATATTAGGATATTTGATAGGTGAAGGATTTAGTAACGTATTTAAAAATAAAAAGTCTACAGGTGCTTCTCTTATGATTATGTGTGCTACTATGATTATATTTGGAATCTTCTTAATTTTAGGTGAAAATATCAATCATTTTGTAGACCAAGTTGAATCAGAACAGGGAATGCAGGTATTTGTTAAAAATGAAGCAACACAAGAGCAAATAGATGAATTAGGTGAAAAAATAAGAGCAATAGATGGAGTAAGTACAGTAGAATTCGTATCAAAAGATGAAGCATTAGAACAAATGAAAGAAAGATTTGGAGATAAGCAAGATTTATTAGATGGATATGAAGGAGAAAATAATATATTTTCAGCATCTTATGTTGTAACATTAACTGATTTATCTAAAAGCAAAACGGTTCAAGACCAAATAAATACATATACTGATGTAGTAAAGAAAATTACTAGCAAAGATGAAGTTACTACTACTTTAATTAATTTAGCAAATGGAATTAAAATTGTAACAGGAGTAATTTTAGTATTATTAATTATAATTTCAATATTCATAATAGCAAATACAATAAAACTTACAGTACATGCAAGAAGAAAAGAAATTTCAATCATGAAATATGTAGGTGCAACAAATAACTTTATAAGATGGCCTTTTATAGTAGAAGGTATGATTATAGGAATATTAGCAAGTATAATCTCAATTATTATTGTAGGAGGAGCATATACATTTATAGCAGATAAATTAGTAAATGTAGAATTTATGCAATTAATTAATATGAGTTTAATTAGCTTTAGTGATATGTTTAACTCAATAATATTAGTATATATGCTATTAGGAATTGGAATAGGTGTTCTTGGAAGCTTAATTTCTATGAGAAAATATTTAAAAGTATAAGGAGAGAATATGCGAAAAGTTTTAAGTTGTATGCTAGCTTTTGCGATATGTGTTTTAAGTATTTTTTCTTATGTACAAGCAGATAATGAAACACAAAACACAGCAATAGACAATTTACAAAATCAAAGAAATGAAGTTCAGAGTCAAGTAGATGCAGCAAATGAAGAATTAGAAGGAGTGCAAAGTGACTTAACAGAAAACTTACAACAAGTTCAAAAGCTAGATGAAAGAATAAGTAGTTCACAAGAAGAATTAAATAACATAAATACACAAATGGATGAATTGCAAAAATCAATAGATAGTGTAGAAGCTGATTTAAAAGTTGCAGAAGATAATTATAATTCACAAAAAGAATTGTTAGATAATCGTTTAATTGCAATACAAGAATCAGAAGATACGAAATATCTTGATGTTTTGCTAAGTTCTAAAAGTATATCAGAATTTTTGTCAAGCTATTTTCTAATTACTGAACTTGCTACATATGACATGGATTTATTAGATGAAATGCAAGAAAAGAAAGATAATATAGAAAACTCTAAAAACCAACTAGAAACAAGTAGAGAACAATTATCAGCATTAAAAACAAGCCAAACAAAAACAGCAAAAATATTAGAAAATACAAAATCAGTAAGAGAAAATTTTGTTTCAAGATTATCTGATAAAGAAAAAGAAATTCAAAGTCAGATAGATGAGTATAATAGGCAAGTAACAGAAATTAATAATGAAATTTTAGCTTTAGCACAAGGAAGTATTTTAAGTCAATATATTGGTGGAGAGCTAGCATGGCCAGTTCCTGGTTATACTAGAATAACATCAAAGTATGGAATGAGAACACACCCAATAACAGGAGTTTATAAATTACATACAGGTGTTGACGTAGGAGCTCCAATGGGAGCAAACTTTATTGCAGCAAATGATGGTATCGTAACAAAAGCAGGTTATAATGGTGCATATGGTAATATGGTAATAATAGACCATGGTGGTGGAATTTCAACATTATATGCACATGGCTCAGAAATTTTAGTACAAGTTGGACAATCTGTAAAAAGAGGAGACCCAGTATTAAAAGTAGGGTCAACAGGATATTCAACAGGAGCACATGCACATTTTGAAGTTAGAATAAATGGAGTTGTAACAGACCCAATGCCATATATAACAAATGGACTAGTACCAGAAACACAAAATGAGACACAAAATGAGACACAAAATGAGACACAAAATGAAACACAAAATGAAACACAATAAAAAGTAAAAAATATAAAATATTTTAGGAGGAACTTATGAAAAAGATAGGATTAAAAATATTGGGAATATTAGTAAGTTTAATAGTATTATTACAAAGTACAATAGTATTTGCTGCAGCTGATACAAGTGCGTTAGAAAGTGAACAAAATAAAAACAAAGAGCAAATTAATGATTTAAATGACCAAAAAGACCAAGTTCAAGAGGAAAAATCAAATACTCAAGAAGAGGTAAATGATTTAAGTGCTCAAATTTCTGATTACCAAGCTCAAATTAATGATTTAGATTCAAAAATAGATGATTTAAATAATCAAATAGAAGAATCTCAAAAGAAATTAGATGAAGCACAAGCTAAGTATAATGAAAATAAAAAATTAGCAGAAGAAAGATTAGTAGTAATGCAAGAATCTGGAGATACAACGTATTTGGATTTAATACTTTCATCAGATAGTATAACAGATTTAATTTCAGGTTATTATCTAGCATCAGAATTAGCAGAAGCTGATACTGAACTTTTAAATAACTTGGAGTCTGAAAGACAAGAAGTAGAAAAAGCTAAGCAAGATTTAGAAAGTAAGAAAAAAGAATTAGATACATCAAAAGCTAGTAAACAAAGTATTACAACTCAATTACAAGCTGCTAAAAATGAAAAAACTCAAAGAGTTGCAGAACTTACAGAGGACGAACAAAAGATTCAAGAGCAAATTGATGAATTAGATGAAGCAAATAAAGCAATAGATGCTAAAATACAAGCAGCAATACAAGCAGCAAAAGCTAAACAACAAAGTAATACAAGTAATAAAAATTCTACAAGTAATAGTAATTCAAGTGGAAATTCATCAAGTGGAACTTCAAGCTCTGGAACTTCAAGCGCAAGTGGAAGCGTAAGTTCTTCTGGATTTATATATCCGGTACCAGCAGGATATCAAAAAATTACAACAGGAATGTATTATTCAAGTGGAGCATATCATGGAGCAGTGGATTTTGGAACAGGAGGAATTAATGGAAAACCAATATATGCTGTAGCAGATGGAACAGTTATTGTATCTGAAAGATTAAGTGGAAGCTATGGAAATTATATTATAATTATGCATGATAATGGATTATTTACATTATATGCACATGGACAAGATGGTTCAAGAACTGTCCAAGTTGGAGATAGAGTAAAACAGGGACAACAAATTATGAGAGTTGGTACAACAGGAAATTCAACAGGTCCACATTTACATTTTGAAGTAAGAACAAGTCCAGGAAAATATAGTAATAGAGTAAATCCAAAAAATTATTTACCATAGTAGTTTTTTAGAATTTTAATAATTTATTATTAATATAATTTAATAGAATAAAATTATATGGGCGGAATGTCTCCGCCCAAGTTAGTTATTTAACTAAAATTGGAGGCTAAAAAGTGGAAGAAAAAAGAGGTTTAAAAACTTATAAAGTCATAATGCTAGTAATACTAGTTGCATTTATTACATTTTTATTAACAACAATAGGAATGTATCAATATTTTACTAAAGACGGATTTGGAAGACAATTAGTAGCAACTTCTAGTAACAATCAAGAAATAGCAAATACATTGACTCAATATAGAAAAATAATAGATAAATATTTTTTAGGAGATATTGATGAGGAAAAATTAAAAGAAGGAGCAATAAAAGGTTACGTAGAGGGGCTAGGAGATAAATACACAGAATATATTCCGAAAAAAGAAATGCAAGATTACATGGCAGATACAACAGGAAACTTCGTAGGAATTGGAATATACATGGTACAAGACACAGAAGCAAATAAAATAATGGTACTATCACCAATAAAAGGAGCACCAGCAGAAAAAGCAGGAATACAGCCAGGAGATTATATAACAGCAGTAGATGGAGTACAATATACAGGAGAGCAAATGACGGAAGCATCTAATAAGATAAAAGGAGAAGAAGGTTCAAAAGTAAAATTAGAGATTCAAAGAGGTACTGAAACATTAAACTTTGAAATAACAAGAGAAAATGTAAAAGTAAATCCTGTAGAAGGAGAAGTTTTAGAAAATAATATTGGTTATATTTCATTCTCATCATTTGATGATGGAACAGCAGAAGAATTTAAAGCAAAATATGAAGAATTAGCAAACAAAGGCATTAAATCATTAATAATAGATTTAAGAAATAATGGTGGAGGAATTGTTGATGAAGCCCTAGAAATTGCAAATTACATATTAGATAAAGATTCTGTTATTTTATATGAAGTTGATAAAAATAATAATGAAACAGAAGAAAAAACAACAGATGACCCAATTATTAACATGCCAATAGTAGTATTAACAAATGAAAATACAGCAAGTTCATCAGAAATACTTGCAGGGGCTTTAAAAGACCATGGAAAAGCAAAAATAGTAGGAACGAAGACTTATGGAAAAGGAGTAATACAACAATTATTAACATTGCCAGATGGTAGTGGATTAAAAATAACATCAGAAGAATATTTAACGCCAAATAAAACCAAAATAAATGGTGTAGGAATAGAACCAGATGAAACAGTAGAATTACCAGATAGTGTTGAAAATATATTAAATGTAGAAAGAAATGAAGATACACAATTACAAAAAGCAATTGATTTATTAAAATAATGCAAAGAAATGAGGGAAACAAAATGAATTTACCAAATAAGCTAACAATTTTTAGAATTATATTAGTACCAATAATGGTAATTATACCTTTTTTAGGAATAGATGGAAGAGTGGCAGGAATACCAATAGAATGGTTAGTAATTGATGTAGTATTTATAATTGCATCATTAACAGATAAACTAGATGGTTATTTAGCAAGAAAAAATAATCAGGTAACAGCATTTGGTAAATTTTTAGACCCTTTAGCAGATAAAATATTAGTTTTAGCAGCTATGATGATGTTAGTAGAAATGCAAAAATTACCAGCATGGATACCAATAATAGTTTTAGCAAGAGAGTTTATGGTATCTGGATATAGATTAATTGCAGTAGAAAAAGGTGGAGAAGTAATTGCAGCATCAAAATGGGGAAAGCTAAAAACAGTAACCCAAATGATTGCGATAGTTTTAGCATTCTTAGATTTAAATGCATTTGGAGAATGCTTTACAGGAGTATTGCAAGGAGGAGATTTAGTTTTAAACCTAATTGTAACTATAATGATGATTTTACAAGTAATTGCAACTATTTTTTCAGGAATTGACTATATGAAAGGTGCTAAAAAATATATAAAAGATTAATAAAAAAGTATAAAAAAGTTAATTTTGAATAAAATTATAAAATAAAAAATGAAGTTTGCTTGACAAATTTCATTTTTTGTCTTAATATATTAAAGACTAATTTATAAAGTTAAATTACATAAGGAAGGAGTAATGAACTATGGAAGAAAAAGAAGTATTATTAACTCAAGAAGGATACAATAATTTGGAAAATGAATTAAATTATTTAAAAACAGAAAAGAGGGCTGAGATAGCTGATAGAATAAAAGTAGCTTTAGGATTTGGAGATTTATCAGAAAACTCTGAATATGATGAAGCAAAAACAGCACAAGCAGAAAATGAAGTTAGAATTGCTGAACTTGAAAACAAATTAAGACATGCTAAAATTATAGAACAAAAAGATATAGATACAGAAACAGTACAAGTTGGAAATAAAGTACAAGTTTTAGATATGGAATTTGATGAAAAAGTGGAATATCAAATAGTAGGTTCAACAGAAGTAAACTTAGCAGAAAATAGAATATCTAATGAATCACCATTAGGGGAAGCTTTAATAGGAGCAAAGAAAAATAACATAGTTGAAGTAAATGCACCAGGTGGAGTTATGAAATACAAAATATTATCTATAAAGAAATAAAAAATGTATAGAGAAAAAGCTTTTAGGAATATAGGAAAAAATAACATTAATTTTATAGAATAAAAACAACAAAAAACATCCTTATAATTTGGATGTTTTTTTGTTGTTTTTAAACTGCTGTCGTTCTTTTCCTTAATTAAAAAAAATGGCACAGAAATTAATCAAGTTTTAAACTACTTTCTAAAGCAAGTTTTATCATTTTATTTAAGCCAGTTTCTCTTTCCTCTGGAGTTGCTATTTCTTTAATATATTTTGAATCTACAACAGTCATTAGACAAGAAGCTTTTTTGTTAAATATTTTTGCGGTATATAATAATGCAAAAGCTTCCATTTCTGCTCCTAAAGGATTAAAGTCTTTTGGTACTCTTTCTAGAAATTTATTTAAATCTGTCATGTAAACATCAAAACAATCTGTGCATATAGTATTTCCTTTAAATAGTTTTATATTATTTTCATGAGCAGTATTTTCAATTATAGAATTTAATTCTTTATTTCCTTTTACAATATGACAATTATCATTGTTTAAAGTTAAAGCAAAATTACTTTCACTAAATACTTGTTCAGAAAGTATTATGTCGAATAATTTTAATTCAGGGCTATAACTACCACAAGAACCAATTCTTATAATATTTTCCACTTCATAAAATTTATATAATTCATAAGAATAAATACCTATACTTGGCATTCCCATTCCTGATGCCATAATAGTTATTTCTTTTCCTTTATATTTTCCTGTATATGCATATGCACATCTGATACTATTTACAAGTTTTACATCTTCTAAAAAATTTTCAGCAATATATTTTGCACGAAGTGGGTCTCCTGGCATTATAACAGTTTTTGCAATAGCACCTAATTTAGCTTCATTATGTGGTGTTGGCATAAAAATCACTCCTTTATTTTTTTATATAGTTTAGTATAACATAATTTCATAAAAATAGAACAATAATTATAAAATAATAGATTTAAAATTAAAATGTTTCTGTTCAGACTTGAAATATTTTTCTTATGAAAATCTAAATTAAGGCTTTTTAATAAAATTTTAGAGATTAACCACGCTGATTAAACTAATAAATTTTATCTAGTCTGAACAGTAACATTAAAATTTTTAATTTTTCTAAAAAGTGTTGTAAAAACACTTGATAAGTGGTAAACTAATAATAGATTGAAAAAAAACCGAATTTTTTGGTGGATTTTTAATCTTTTTTTATTTGGTTTTATTTTTTTATTTTAGAAAGGGGAAGAAATGAATACAAAATATATATTTGTAACAGGTGGAGTAGTATCAGGATTAGGAAAAGGAATAACAGCAGCATCTTTAGGAAGATTATTAAAAAATAGAGGATATAAGGTAACAATACAAAAATTTGACCCATATATAAACGTAGACCCAGGAACAATGAATCCATATGAACATGGAGAAGTATTTGTAACAGATGATGGAGCAGAAACAGATTTAGATTTAGGTCATTATGAAAGATTTATAGATGAAAATTTAACACATAATTCTAGTGTGACAATGGGAAAAGTATATTCAACAGTAATTGAAAAAGAAAGAAAAGGAGAATACTTAGGAAAAACAGTACAAGTAATACCACATATAACAAATGAAATAAAATCAAGAATATATGGTTTTGAAAATACTGATACAGATATAGTAATAACAGAAGTAGGAGGAACAGTAGGAGATATAGAAGGATTGTCAATAATAGAAGCAATAAGACAAGTCGGATTAGAAAAAAATCCAGAAGATGTATTATATATACATGTAACTTTACTTCCATATATACATGGTTCTAACGAAATAAAATCAAAACCAACTCAACATTCTGTAAAAGAATTACAAAGTTTAGGAATAAAACCTGATATACTAGTATGTAGAACAGAATTAGATATACCAGATAGTGTAAGAGAAAAGCTATCTTTATTTTGTAATGTAAGAAAATCAAGTGTAATACAAAATAAAACAGCAGATTGTTTATATGCTGTACCATTAATGCTAGAAGAAGAAGGATTAGCAAGAGAAGTTTGCAATCATTTAAAATTAGATAGATATATACCAGATAATACAAAATGGCAAGAAATGATAGATAATATAAGAAAAATAGATAAAAATAAAATTGTAAAAATTGCTATAGTTGGTAAATATATAAAACTAGAAGATTCCTATATATCTGTAATTGAAAGTTTACATCATGCAGGATTTGAAAATCATGTAAATGTAGAAATAGATTTAGTAGATGCAGAAAAAATAAATAACGAGAATGCAGAAGAAATCTTATCAAAATATGATGGTATAGTTGTGCCAGGAGGTTTTGGAAATAGAGGAATAGAAGGAAAGATTGCAACTATAAAATATGCAAGGGAAAATAAAGTTCCATTTTTAGGAATATGTTTAGGTATGCAAATGGCGGTTGTAGAATTTGCAAGAGATGTACTAGGTTTAGAAGATGCAAATTCAGCTGAATTTGATGAAAATACTAAAAACCCAGTAATACATATAATGGAAGAACAAAAAAATGTAGACAAAAAAGGTGGAACAATGAGACTTCGGAGCATATCCTTGTATTATAAAAGAAGGAAGTTTAGCAAATAAGGTTTATGGTGAGAAAGAAATATCAGAAAGACATAGGCACAGATATGAATTTAATAATGATTATAGAGAAAGATTAGAAAATGCGGGATTGCATGTTTCAGGAACATCACCAGATGGCAAATTGGTGGAGATAGTAGAAATAAATGAGCATCCATATTTTATTGCTGGACAATTTCACCCAGAGTTAAAATCAAGACCAAATAGACCAGCTCCATTATTTGTAGGTTTAGTGAAAGCAGCGGTTGATAAAAAATATTAAAAATTTAAAAATAACTATTGACAAATTTATAAAAAACCTTTATAATCTATAATTGTCAGGAGGAGAAAATGCAGGTGTAGTTCAATGGTAGAACCTCAGCCTTCCAAGCTGATGACGTGGGTTCGATTCCCACTACCTGCTCCACAAATCCTGACAATTATAATTATTTTGCAGGTGTAGTTCAATGGTAGAACCCCAGCCTTCCAAGCTGATGACGTGAGTTCGATTCTCACTACCTGCTCCATTAAGTAAAATCGTTGCATTTTGGCGAAGTATTGGTAAATCAACTGTAAAAGGTTGATTTTTTTCATTATAGAAAACGTAATTTTCTATAATGAAAAAAATATCATTGCACAGAAAAATTTTTACACTTCTTAATAACTTAAAAAAAGTTAAATGCTAAAAAAAGAGAAAAGTTATTAAGAAGTGAGATTTGTATTTACCTTTAGCTTGAAAAAGGAAGGATGGTGTGGTATGATTAGAATTGTAAAAAAGAAAAACAAAATACGAGAAGAATTACTCTCTAAAATTGAATGGGCTTGTAGTTTGAATTCTATAAAACTTGAACACATAAGGGTATATGAAAGGGTGTTTAAGAATTATAGAACACACAAACTTGGTGTATGTAAAACCACATAGAGTAATCAAGTAATCATTAAAGATACATTATTTTTATTCTTTAATGAACACGATTACTTTTATGTGGGAGATTTAAGGTATAAATACCCTTTATCTCAGTTAAAAGACTACATAGAAAGGCTACTTTAATTTTAGAGTTTTTTTCCTTTCCGTTCAGAAGTGAAAGGAGAGATTTATATATGAAAGAAAAAAGAAAATTGCAGGTATTTATATTAGAGTAAGTACAGAAGACCAAGTAAGAGAAGGATTTTGTTTAGCAGAACAAAAAGAAAAACTATTACAACTTTGTAAATTTAAAGAATATGAAGTATTTAATGTATATGAATCACATGGTGGAATTAGTATTCCTATAAAATGTTATTTTAATGGGATTCTAGATATCGATACTTTATTACCATTATGTATAGATAATTGTGAAGTAGCAAGTTTTAATTATGCAGATAGAGATAAACTAAAAGATTAATTTAATAGAAGGAGTATTAAAATATGGATGAATTACCTATTAATGCTGAAACAACTAATAAAGCGTTAGATTTTATTGAAGAAAGTACAAAAGAAACCAGAAAAGAATTAGATAAAACAGGAGCAAAAGGAAGTAAATAAGCTAGCACAATTACTTTGGGCATCTCCTATTGGGAGAAAGGCTGACATTTACATTGCAGAAAGACCATATAAGATGGAAAAAGAATTAAAAAAAATGCAAGCAAAATATGACAATATTCCTGTAGAATATCAAGTTGAACCGACTTCCTACATAGCATTAAAAGGAGTAAATGAATTAAGTTATGCTTTAGAAGAAGAACATTTAAAAGAAATGTTTGAGAATTTATTAATTGCTGATATGGATAGCAGAAAACAAAGTAAGGTATTGCCTGCTTATATTGAAATCATAAAACAATTAAATAAAGACGATGCAAAACTTTTAAAACTATTGTATGAAAATAAATATAATGTATGTGCAATTTCATTACAACTTTATACGGAAAATAAAGAAGGCTATTCTGAATTAGACAATTATATTATATATAACTTTAAAATAAATAATGGTATAACTGGTTTTTCAACTTTAAAGCTTAATCCTTTAGTTATAGATAATCTATTAATGCACAGATTAATAGAAGTTGATTATACAAGATATTATCCTGACTGTAATGAACCAATATGAAACTCTATTTAATAGTGTTAAAAATAGATACAAATTAAAAGAAAATTCGTCTTTATCGTACGAAAAAGGAATTATAAAACTTACTAATTTTGGATTAAATTTTATTGAAATATGCCTTTCTTAATTAATATTGCACATTTATTAAGATAAAATAGTGTATAATTTTAATAAGCAGTCATATAATATTAATGTCAAATTTAATTTGACAAGTTAAATATTGTATGTTAAAATATATTTAACTTAACCCTCTACTACTTTCGTAGTAAGACGGGAGCCTAAATGATTTTGGAGAGTTCTAGCAACTCTCCTTTTTATTACTATAATCATTTCGTAAAGTATTTGATAATTTGTTTATCAATCAAATCAAGTGATTCACTGGATATTTTTACATTTCTTCTTACAGTATCTTTAAAAATTCTTTGTTTGCTAATTGTCGTTATTTGATTAATTAGTGCAATACTATCCTTTTTCATTTTAGAAATTTCGGTTTCCATCTTTCCAATATATTTTTGCTCTTTTTCTATTATATTTTGAATATTAATGGGAATATCGTCTATCTTTTCTAATTCATCTAGTATTTGTTGCAGTTTGATTTTTTCTTTTTCAATTTTACTTTGAAATATATTGTAAAGTTCTTTTCCTAGGTTTACGGAAGAAGAATCATATTTTTTGTTATCTTTTCTAGATGTTAATGGAATAATATTTAAAGCACCATTTCTTGTATTATCATATTTATTTAAAACAATACAATAATGTAACCCCCCTAATTCATTTCCAATATTAAAGCCTAAATTCACTTTTATTACATCACCACGAGAATACATACCAGATTTTGCAATATTAAATGTTCTCTCTTCATCATGATATTCTGCAAAGTCATTTATCCAATAAGCCAATAAATCACTTTTCTTATATTCACTTAATTCTATATGTTTCAAAAAAGATAAGTCTAATCTATTTAAAGAATTATCCTTATGTATTATAGCATTATTCTTTAGACTAATTTTGTCTTCTTTCATAGTATCACTCCTCGTAATTTAATGTAGAAATATTATATCAAACATTTGTTTTGAACGCAATAACTATTGAAAATTAATTTTATTGTGTTATAATTTTTATGATATAATATGAAATGTAAAAACACTTAAAAGTATTGATGAAATAAAAGAATTATATTAGAGTAAAAAAATAAATAAAGTTATGTATCTGGTGTGAAATAGAGTATTCACATACCTGTTACTTGTATGGATATTTTTTGATTTACAGCAAGCATATAGTATATTATTTACATAAATTGACTTTTCGCTAGAAAATTAGTATAGTTAATATGTAGTACTTAATACTAAACTATTTTTGAAAGGAGCATCAAATGAGTGTGAATGATTTTGAACGGAGATGTATGGAACTTTTTGGAGAATGTCCTTTAACTATACAAGATATAGCATTTATTGGAGAAAATCTTTACGGAGCTGCATGGATGTATTATCGGAAAGAGCAAAACAATTTTCTGGAGGCTCTTGAGAACTGGAGCGAAGGTAATAAATTGTCAATTACTCTTGAAGAAGCAAGAAAGAGAAATCAGTACTATTCTAATGCTGAGGATATTGTAGCTAAAGAAACGATAATAGATGGAGACCCTGCTTTAGATTGGACAGCTTTTCCAAAAGATAATCCGGAGATATGTTTCTATCAAGGTCTACCGTTTGATGATGAACTATGTGTATGGGCTGAAAATTATATAGAAAGTAAAAAGTCCAACGCATAACTTTCTAAAGAGGATATTCAAATTTGGATATCCTCTTTTATAATAATTAATTAAAATTAAAATTTAAATATACATAATTATCCATATTATAAGAAAGATTTTTATCAATCATATTTTTAGCAAGCTTACAAAATTTAGAAATTCTTTTACCATTAAATAAAGGGTCAATATACCTAACCTTAGCACCATGATGAACAAAATATACATCTTTGGGCTTTTCTTTTGAAACCATAACTTTTGTAGCATTTTTCCAAATATTAAAAATATTTTTATATTTAGAATTTTCTATAATATCAATAACATCACTTTCTTTTAATTCATATAAATCTTTTATAGAAATTTTATTTTCAGCATTTAATCTTTTTAAAATATCAGCAATTAATTGCATAGAATATCTAGTTCTATCTTCACGATAAATAATAGATAAATTACTTGTAACCTTAACAAAACTTCTAGCAATTTTTTTAGTTTTAAAACCTAATTCAATTATATTTTCTTCATTTGTTTGAATTTCTATATCATCATATATTTCTCTAATAGAATTAAAATCTAGTAAATTATAGGTAAATAAAGCATTTGATAAAGAATATTCTAACCTATCA
This sequence comes from uncultured Clostridia bacterium, assembly GCA_944386195.1. GTDB lineage: Bacteria > Bacillota > Clostridia > TANB77 > CAG-508 > CAG-269. The sequence goes on along the minus strand of CALXAD010000001.1, from coordinate 77,519 downwards.
GCACATAATTTTGGAGTATCATTATCAGCAATTGGATAAATATGATAATTATCTACTTCTGAAATATCTATATTATCTCTTTTTAATAAAGACATGATTTCTTTAGAATTTTTGATAATATCAGTCGTTAAATTTTCAGTTGATTCTTGAGTCATATAATCACCATTTAAGAAATCTATGCAATGTTTAAATACAGGAGTTGCTATATCATGAAATAAACCCGCTAAAGTTTGTTTCTTATCATGAGTAAAATGCCATATAATTAAAGCAACTGCAACTGAATGGTCTAAACTAGAAAAGAAAAAATTACTTTCAAATAATTTAGAATATATAGTACCGCAAGTAACACTAATATATGCTTGTGATAATAATTCTTTTGTATTTATATATTCATTTAGCCAATTAGGAAAATTAGGCTCTAAAATATTAAAATAAAATTTAATCTCTTTATTTATATTATCATAATACTTACTCAATTTTACTTACCTTCTTTGATTTAAATATTTATAAGTGTATTATACTATAAAAGATAAGAAATAAAAAGAGAAGGGAAAGCAAGAAGCAACAGACGATAATAATAAATGACTTAAATAGAGTATGTAAGATAAAACTTATATACTCTATTTTTCTTTAAGCAATTTTTCTAGTTTTATACTAGTATTGTAACACTTTTTATAAAAATTATCTAAGCTGTTATTTAAATAATCATATCTATAGCAAGATTCTAATGTAATAGGACCATTATAATTACAATTTTTTAAATTAGAAATGACATTATTCCAATCTAAAGTACCATCAAAAGGTATTAGGTGTAAATCAGAAGTTTTATCATTATCATGTAAGTGTATTGCAAAGATTCTATTTTTAAATTTATAAAAATCAAAATCATCTTTAAAATGAGCATGATAATGACCAGAATCAAAGCAAATACCGACATTTTTATTATCAATATTTTTTATAACATAATCTAAATAGCCTTTAGCTTCAGTATTTCCAAAAGCAACCTTTATGCCTAATTTATCAGCATAATCTGCAATTTCTTGTAATCGTTTAAGACCAAGCTCATTATACTTTGGAACAGATTTCCCAGCAGATATATGCATAACGACCATTGGAATATTATTTTTATTGCAAGTTTTGATATCATTTTTATAACTAGAAATTAAATTATTTCCTATTTCATTATTTAACCATAAATTATTAATATCTTTATAGCCTAAATGTGCAAATATAATATTTAAATTACATTTTTTAATATATTCTAATTGCTTTTCTTGACTTATATTTTGTTCTTTATTATACCATTGTATAAAAACATTTTTAAAACCTGCCTTTTTAATAGAATCAATTGTTTGATATGCTGTCACATTTTGATTTTGGTTACTAACAGATATAGCGATATTATGAGAATTCATGAAAAATCCTCCTCAAAATCATATATTTTTAATAATTATATCATATTATTAAAAAATTGTTTTAAAACTACTAATATGCTTGTAAAATTTTGCAATTTAGTGTAAAATACGTTTAGATTGTAAATAATAATTAGGAGGATTGATTAAAAAGATGAGATTCGTGACAGATGAACAATCGAAAAAAGAATATAAAGAATTTTTAGAAAATCATGAAAGATGTAACTTTCAACAATCATTAGAATGGGCAGAAGTAAAAAAGCCTAATTGGAAACCCGAAGTAGTTTTAGCAGAAGACGAAGAAGGAAATATTATAGGTTCAATATGTGTATGGATACGTAAAATGCCTATATTTGGTAATATGATGTATTCACCAAGAGGACCAGTTTGTGATATAGATGATATATCAGTTATGAAACAATTAACAGATGGAATAATAGAACTTGGGAAAAAATATAAAGCATTTGTATTTAGAAATGAACCAGATATATTAAGTTCAGATAAAAATTATAGAGAAATAGTAACAAATTTAGGATATAAAATAAAAGACGATGCAAAAGACTTTAAAGATGAAATACAACCAAGATATGTATTTCGTTTAGATATAAAAGATAAAACAGAAGAAGAAGTAATGGCAGGATTCAAACAAAAATGGAGATATAATGTACGTTTAGCTACAAGAAAAGGAGTAACAGTAAAAGAAGGAACAAAAGAAGATTTAAAAGATTTTTATAATATTATGGTAGAAACAGGAAAAAGAGATGGATTTATAATAAGACCATTAGAATATTTCGAAAAAATGTATGATTGCTTAGGTGACCATATGAAAGTATTAATGGCATATTATGAAGGAAAACCAATATCAGGAGTAATACCAATATTTTATGGAAATAAAACATGGTATTTATATGGAGCAAGTAGTAACGAACATAGAAATTTAATGCCAAATTATTTATTACAATGGGAAATGATAAAAATGGCAATAGCAAGACATGATGATATATATGATTTTAGAGGAGTATCAGGAGTAGTTGATGAAAATCATCCGCAATATGGATTATATAGATTTAAACAAGGATTTGGAGCAACATTTACTGAGTTTATAGGAGAAGTATATTATCCATTTAAACCATTAACTTATAAATTATATAAATTTTCAGAAAAAGCATTTAGAACACTTCGTGAATTTAAAAGAAAAATCTTAAAATAGGGAGAAAAATATTTGAATACCTTAGTAATAAATAAAAAAGATTTAAGCAATAATATAAAAAACATAAAAGAATATTTATCTAAAAGCGGTGTAGATGATAATGGAAATCCAGTAAGAATAATTGCAGTGGTGAAAGCAAATGGATATGGATTAGGATTAGTAGAATATACTAAATTCTTAATAAGCCAAGGGATATCTTTTTTTGCAGTATCAACAATAGAAGAAGCATTAGCTTTAAGACAAGCAGGCATTGAAGAAAAAATACTTATGCTTTCACCAATAGCAATAGAAAATAAAGTACGAGAGCTAATTGAAAATAATATCATATTAACAATAGGTTCTAAAGAAGATGCTAAAATTATAGAGAAAATTGGAAAAGAATTAGACAAAAAGATAAAAGTACATTTAAAAATAGATACAGGATTCGGAAGATATGGTTTTGTTTATTCAAAAAGAGATGAAATGGTGGAAGTACTAAAAGGATTACAATTTGTAGAAATAGAAGGAACATTTACACATTTTTCAGTAAGTTTTTATGATGATAAATACACAAAAATACAGTTTGATAGATTTTTAGATGTAATAGAAATATTAAAATTAAATGAAATAGAAACAGGAATTTTACATGTATGTAATTCAGCAGCATTTTTAAAATATCCATATATGCATTTAAATGCTGTAAGAATAGGTTCGGCAATAATAGGAAGATTACCATTTAAAAGTGTAATAAAACTAAAAAAAATAGGATATTTAGAAACATGTGTAACTGAAATAAAAGAATTACCAAAAGGATTTAATATAGGATATTCGAATAGTTATAAAACAAAAAAAGAAACCAGAATTGCAATTTTACCATGTGGATATATGACAGGAATAAATATGGAACTCGGAAGAGATATGTTTAGATTTATAGACAAAGTAAGATATTTATATAATGATATAAAATTATTTTTAAAAAAACAATATAAAACAATAAAAATAGAAAATCAACCTTGTAAAATCTTAGGAAGAATAGGAGCATATCATGTTATTTGTGATATAACAAATAAAAATATAAAAATAGGAGATAAAGCAAAAATACAAATAAATCCAATGTTTGTTGATTCTAATGTAAGAAGGGAGTACAAAGAATAATGGATGAGGAAAATACAAAAGTAGAAAATTCTAATAACCAAAATGAAAATAAAAAAGATGAAAATCCAAAAAAAGATGGATTTTTTAAAAGTGTATGGATGTCAATCACAAAAATAGAAAAATATCCAGATATGGCAGCAAGAGGAGTAGGAAAAGCAATAGGATATTTAGCAAAAATAGTAGCAATTTTAGTTATAGTATTTTGTTTAGGAATGTTATATCAAACGCACGGATTATTAAAACAAGGAATAGATTATTTACAAAATAATTTTCCAGACTTTTCATATAAAGACGGAACATTAGATGTATCATCAGACCAAGTAATACGAGTATCTGCAGAAAATTCTGTAGTAGGAGAAGTAATAGTAGATACTAAAACAGATGATGAAAGCCAAATAAACCAATATACAAATGAAATAGAAAAAGCAGGTGGAGGAATCGTTGTTTTAAAAGATGAGGTAAAAATAAAAAATGCATCAGTTGCAGGAATAGTTAGTTATCAATATAAAGAAACATTAGACGCAACGGGAATAACAGAACTTACAAAACAAGATATAATAAACTATGCAAATAGTAGTAGTATAATTTCGTTATATATAAGTATATTTATAACAATGTTTATATATGCCTTTATAATATGGTTTATAACAACACTTTCAAATGCAGTTTTACTAAGCTTTTTTGGATTTATAACAACATGGCTTGCTAGAATAAAAATGAGATATGCAGCAATATTTAATATGTCAGTATATGCTTTAACTTTATCTGTTATTTTAAATATGTTATATATAGCAGTAAATATATTTATACCATTTACAATGGAATATTTCCAAGTAATGTATGTTGCAGTAGCAGCAATATATTTAGTAGCAGCAATTCTTATATTAAAAACTGATTTTATGAAAAAACAAATGGAATTGATGAAAATAGCAGAAGCACAGGAAATAGTAAAGAGACAATTGGAAGAAAAGAAAAGGAAAGAAGAAGAAGAAAAAGAAGATAGAAGAAAAAAGGATAAAGAAGAAGAAGAAAAGAAGAAAAAAGAAGAACAAGAAGGAAATAATACAGGAGGAGAACCACAAGGAGTATAGAAAATAAAAGAGGAAAAAGGAGGAAAAATGAGCAAAAATAATAAAAATAATAAAGAAAACAAAAAGGAAAAACAAACTAGATTATGGGCTTTATTAATATCATTAATAATATTATTAGTAGCATTAATAGGTCTTAGTGTATATCTAATGCAAAATAAAGAAAAAGAGGATGAAAATACATTAGCATATACAGATTTAATAAAAGAAATATCAGCAGGAAATATTGAGAAAATAGAAATGCAAACTGGAAGTACAACAGTAAAGGTAAAAGTAAGAAATGAGGAAGAAGAAAAAACAGCAATTGTGCCAAATACAGAAAGTTTTATAACATTAGTACAAAGTAAAGTAGAAGAAGGAAATGAAATAGAATTAATACAAAAACCACGTAGTTTTATATCACAAATACCAAGTTTTATAATATCATTTTTACCAACAGCTATAATGCTTGCTTTATTTATAATGTTATTTAAAATGCAAGGACTTGGAGAAAAAGGAAAAGTATATGATGAAACTGAAAGAAAAACTAAAATTACATTTGATGATGTAGCAGGTTTAGACGAAGAAAAAGAAGAAATGAAAGAAATAGTAGATTTCTTAAAGAAACCAGAAAAATATACTAAAATGGGAGCTAGAGTTCCAAAAGGTGTTTTACTATATGGAAAACCAGGAACAGGAAAAACTTTAATAGCAAAAGCGATTGCTGGAGAAGCAGATGTACCATTTATTTCAATGAGTGGTTCTGAATTTATAGAAATGTTTGCAGGACTTGGAGCATCAAGAGTTAGAAAATTATTCGAAAAAGCAAGAAAATTAGCTCCATGTATTGTATTTATTGATGAAATTGATGCAATTGGTTCAAGAAGAACGTCAAATAGTGGTGCAGAAACTGAAAACAATCAAACATTAAATCAATTATTAGTTGAAATGGATGGTTTTGGTTCAGAAGAAACGATAATAGTATTAGCAGCAACAAATAGACCAGAAATGCTTGATAAAGCTCTTTTAAGACCAGGTAGATTTGATAGAAGAATAACAATACCAACACCTGATTTAAAAGGAAGATTAGAAATATTAAAAATCCATAGTAAAGATAAAAGATTAGCAGAAGATGTAAATCTAGAAAGTATAGCAGAAGATACAGCAGGATTTACAGGAGCAGAACTTGAAAATATTTTAAATGAAGCAGCAATAGTTGCAACTAAAAATAAACATGAAGATATTGAAAACGAAGATATAGAAGAAGCAGTAAAGAAAGTAACTGTTGGTTTAGAGAAAAGAGAAAGAAAATATTCAGAAAAAGATAAGAGATTAACTGCATATCATGAAGCAGGACATGCTGTTGTAAGCAGATATTTACCAACACAAACTAATGTAAAAGAAATATCAATAATACCAAGAGGTGTTGCTGGTGGATATACAATGTATAAATCTGATGAAGATAAATACTATATATCAAAAACGGAAATGGAAGAAAAATTAGTAGCATTACTTGGAGGTAGAGCTGCAGAAAAACTAGTATTAAATGATATATCAACAGGAGCAAGTAATGATATAGAAGTTGCAACTAAAATTGCAAGAGATATGGTAACTAAATATGGAATGAGTGACAAATTAGGACCAATAGATTTCCAAGGAAAAGAGCCATATGAAATGCAAATGTTTGGAGAAGATATTGGAGATAAAATAGGATTAGAAGTTAAGGAACTAATTAATACTGCATATAATAGAGCAATATCTTTATTACAAGAACATAGAGATAAATTAGATGCAATTGCTGAGGAATTATTAAAACATGAAAAAATAAATGAAGAAAAATTTGAAGAATTTTTCAAAGAGTAAAATTAAGAAGAGTGAATTAAATCACTCTTTTTGTTATTTGAGTGGATTTAAAGGAAATTTTGTGATATGATAATACTGATTTTGGTGGAGGTGAGGTTATGACAATAAGAGAAACAATAAGAAAAGGAATGATAATGTTAAAAAATAATAACGTAACAGAACCAAATATAAAGGCAAGATTAATAATGCAATATGTATTAAATAAACCGAGAGAATATCTCTTAATATATGATAAAGAATTAGTAATGCTAAGACAAGAAGTAAACTATTTTAAGGCAATAAAAAAATTATGCCAAGGAATACCAATTCAACATATAACACATAGGCAAGAATTTATGAAAATGACATTTTATGTAGATGAAAATGTATTAATACCAAGGCAGGATACGGAAATCCTAGTGGAAGAAGTAATAAAAATAGCTAAAAAAACAAATTCAAAAAAAATATTGGATTTATGTACAGGAAGCGGAGCAATAGCAATATCTCTTGCTAAATATATAGAAAATAGCCAAATAACAGCAGTAGATATTTCTAATAAAGCATTAAACATTGCCAAAATAAATAGTAAAAATAATAATGTTGAAGACCAAATAACATTTATAGAGTCAGACTTATTTAAAAATCTACCAAAGGAAAAATATGATATAATAGTTTCAAATCCACCGTATATCAAAAAAGATATAATAAAGAAATTAGATAAAGAAGTTCAAAGAGAACCTAAAATAGCTTTAGATGGGGGCTATGATGGTTTAGACTTTTATAGAAAAATAATAAGTCAAGCAGATGAATACTTAAAATTTCATGGATATTTATGTTTCGAAATAGGATATGACCAAAAAGAAGAAGTAGAAGAAATAATAAAAGAACAAGGAAAATATATAGAAACATATTGTAAAAAAGACTTATGTGATAATGATAGAGTAATAGTAACAAAATTAAATTAGATAAAACTAAGAAGGGAGAAGAATATGTCTTTTTCTTCAGATATAAAGCAAGAATTAAATAAAAATAGTAATTTAATAGATAAAGAGCAAGTAAAAAAAGAATTAATAGGATATTTAATTTCTGGAAATATAGAAATAGAAGAAAATAATATAAAATTTTCAACAGAAAGTGATTATAATATAAATAGATTTTCAAAATTACTTGCAAACTTAAATATTAATCATAATATAGAAATTGTTGGAAAGAATTTTATTATAACATTAAAAATAAAAGATATAAAAGATTTTGTTGATGTAAAAGATAATAAAATATATTTTAAACCAGAAATAAATAATTTAAAAGATGAATATTTAAAAGCAATAATAAGAGGAGTATTTATGGGTTCTGGCTCAATAAATGACCCAAATAAAAAATATCATTTAGAAATTGTATTTAAAACAGAAGAAAATTTAAATATAGTTATTAATATATTAAAAAAATTAGATATTAATACTAAAAAAATGATAATAGAAAATAAAAAATCATTATATATAAAAGAAGGAGAAGAAATATCAAAATTTTTAGCTTTAATAGGTGCTGCTAAAGCTGTTATGAATTTTGAAGAAATACGAATAAGAAAAGAAATGAGAGGAAAAGTAAATAGAATAGTAAATTGTGAAACAGCAAATTTAAACAAAACTATAAATGCATCAATAGAACAAATAGCAGCAATAAAAAAATTAAAAGAAAATGGAAAATTTAATAATTTAAGTGATAATTTAAAAGAAATAGCAAATTTAAGATTAGAAAATCCAGACATGTCACTAGTGGATTTAGGAAAAAAATTAAATAAACCCCTTGGAAAATCAGGTGTAAATTATAGATTAAAAAAGATAATGGAGATAGCAAATGAGTAGTAAAAATTTTGGAATATATATTCATATACCATTTTGTGCTAAAAAATGTAATTATTGTGATTTTATTTCTTTTGAAAATAAAAATAATATGATAGAAGAATATATAAATGCACTAAAAAAAGAAATAGAAGAATTTGATTTTTCAAAATATGAAGTGACAACAATTTATTTAGGAGGAGGAACACCTTCGTATATAAAAGAAAATTATATAGTAGAAATATTAGAACTAATAAAAAATAAAATATCTACTAATAAAACAAAGTGGGATGATATAGAAATTACAATTGAAGTAAATCCAGGAACAGTAACTAAAGAAAAATTAAAAGCTTATAAAAATATAGGAATTAATAGATTAAGTATTGGGCTTCAAAGTACAAATGATAAATTGCTAAAACAAATTGGAAGAATTCATAATTATGAAGAATTTTTAAATACATATAATTTGGCAAAAAAAATAGGTTTTAATAATATAAATGTAGATTTAATGATAGCACTTCCAAACCAAACAATAGAAGATATAAAAGAAAGTTTAGAAAAAATAGTAAGTTTAGACCCTAATCATATTAGTGTATATTCATTAATAGTAGAAGAGGAAACTTTAATTGCACAACAATTAGAAGAAGGAAAAATAGAGCTTCCAAGTGATGATGAAGAAAGAAGAATGTATTGGTATGTAAAAGACTTTTTAGAACTTTCCGGGTATAATCATTATGAAATATCTAATTTCTCTAAAAATGGAAAAGAATCAAAACATAATTTAAATTGTTGGAATCAGGAAGAATATATAGGATTTGGCTTGGCTTCTCATTCATATATAGATGGAATAAGATTTTGTAATATATCTAATTTGGAAAAATATATAGAAAATATAAATAATTTAGATTTTAATAAAAATAAAATAATAGAAGAAAAACAAACAAAAGAAGATATGGAAAAAGAGTTTATGATGCTAGGCTTTAGAAAAATAGAAGGTGTAGATATTTCTAAATTTAAAGAAAAATATTTAGAAAATCCAATATTTTTATACAGAAAAGAACTTGATAAATTAGTAAAAGAAGGTTTAATTGAGGTTGATTTAAATAATATAAAACTTACAAATAAAGGATTAGATTTAGCAAATTTGGTTTTTGAAGAATTTGTATAAAAAAGAAAAAATGTTCGCAAAAACTATTGACAATTTTTAAAATTGAATATAGAATTAAGGCGAACATTTTTTTAGGAGGAATGTATATGATATCAACCTTACATATTAAAAATATAGGAATAATAGAGGATTTAAATATAGATTTAAATAAAGGATTAAATGTGTTAACAGGAGAAACTGGTGCTGGTAAAACATTAATAATAGATTCTTTAAAAATAATATCTGGAGGAAGATTTTCAAAAGATATGATGAGAAGAGGAGCTTCTAATTCTTATGTAGAACTTTGCATGTATGTTCCAGAATCAGAAAAAGCAGAAGATGGAAATATAATAGTTTCAAGAGAAATAACAAGTTCTGGTAAAAATATGTGTAAAATAAATGGAAGAATGGTTACTGTAAATGAATTGAAAGAATTTATGAGGGATTTTATAGAAATACATGGCCAAAATGATAACCAAAATTTACTAGATAATAAAAAACATTTAAATTATTTAGACAGTTATTCTGGAGAAATAATATTATCTTTAAAAGAATCTTATAAAAATTATTATAATGAATATAAAGATATAGTAAAAGAATTAAAAGAGAATTTTGGTGATGAGAAAGAAAAACAAAGAAGAATTGATTTATTACAGTATCAAATAAAAGAAATAGAGGAAGCAGATTTAAAAATAAATGAAGAAGAAGAACTAGAAAGCCAAAGAAAAATAATAATGAATTCAGAAAAAATATCAGAGAATTTAAATACAGCAAATAATTTAATAGAGGAAAACGGAATAGACAATATAAGTTTAGCAATAAGAGCTTTAGAAAAAATAGAGTCATTAGATAATAAATATGAAAAAGCTACAAATGATTTAAAAAATGTATATTATGAATTACAAGAGGTATCAAGAGATATAAGTTTATATAAAGAAGATACATATTTTGATGAAGAAGAAAGAAACCAAGTAGAAGAAAGATTAGATTTAATTCATCAACTAAAAAGGAAATATGGAAATACAATAGGAGAAATTTTACAATATAAAGATGAAATAAAAAAAGAATTAGATAAAATTGAGAATTTAGAAGAATATAATATGAAATTAAGAAAGAAAAAAGAAGAATTAGAAAAAGAATTAAATACATTAGCTAAAAAAATACATGAAATTAGGATTGCATCTTCTAATAAATTAATGTATGATATAGATGAAGAACTTAAAGACCTAGAAATGAAAAATGCAAAAATAAATATAAAGGTGGATTATGTAGAAAATGAGTTCTTTAAAGAAGGAAAAGATATTGTCAAATTCTATATTACTACTAATATTGGAGAAGATGAAAAAGAACTAGCTAAAATCGCATCAGGAGGAGAAATGTCAAGAATAATGCTTGCTATTAAGAAAGTTCTTGCAGAGTTTGATAATACCCCAGTTTTGGTTTTTGATGAAATAGACACAGGAATTAGTGGAAATGCAGCAAACAGTGTTGCAAAAAAATTAAAATCAATTGCCAATAAACACCAAGTTCTATGTATATCTCACTTACCAAATATTGCAGCAATTGCAGATTACAATTATTTTATAAGTAAGAATGTATTAAAAAATAGAACTTGTACCCAAATAAAATTGTTACAAGAAAGGGAGGTGTTAGAAGAAATTGCTAGAATTTCATCAGGCGAAGTAAATGATATTACATTAGAATATGCAAAAAGATTACGTGAAAAAATAGCTTGATGACTAGAATAGAATTTTTACACAATGGATAAAATAATGAAAAATTTGGAATTTAGGAGGATAAGAGTATGAATAATTATTTAAAAATTGAAGAAGTAAAAGGAATGCAAATATTAGATTCTAGAGGAAATCCAACAGTTCAAGTTGAGGTCATAACAGAGGATGGAACTTCAGGAATAGCAGCTGTACCATCAGGAGCTTCAACAGGAAGTTTTGAGGCAGTTGAATTACGTGATGGAGATAAGACAAGATATTTAGGAAAAGGTGTAGAAAAGGCAGTTGAAAATGTTAATAAAAAAATAGCTAAGCAAATAGTTGGAATGAATGTATTTGACCAAAGAAAAATAGATGAAGAAATGTTAAAATTAGATGATACTCCAAATAAATCTAATTTAGGTGCAAATGCAATATTAGGCGTATCTTTAGCTGTAGCAAGAGCAGCTGCAAATAGTTTAGGAATGGAACTATATAAATATATAGGTGGAATAAATGGAACAGAATTACCAGTACCTATGATGAATATCTTAAACGGTGGAAAACATGCAGAAAATAATATTAGTATTCAAGAATTTATGATAATGCCAGTTGGAGATATTACATTTGCTGAAAGACTTAGAAGAGGTTCAGAAATATATCATTCATTAAAGAAAGTATTAAAGGAAAGAGGTCATGATGTAGGTGTAGGTGATGAAGGAGGATTTGCTCCTAACTTAGAAAGTGAAGAAGAAGCTTTAGATACTATTGTTGAAGCTATTAAAAAAGCTGGATATGAACCAGGAAAAGATATTATGCTAGCATTAGATGTTGCAAGTACAGAAATGTATGAAGAAGCTAAAAAAATAAATAAAACAGGATATTATTTCTGGAAAACTGATAAATTCAAAACAAGTGAAGAAATGATTGATTATATAGAAGATTTATGCAATAAATATCCAATAATTTCTGTAGAAGATGGATTAGCAGAAGAAGATTGGGAAGCTTGGGAAGAATTAACAAAGAGATTAGGAAATAAAATTCAACTTGTTGGTGATGATTTATTTGTTACAAATCCAACAAGATTAAGAAAAGGAATTGAAAAACATGTAGCAAATAGTATTCTTATTAAACCTAACCAAATAGGAAGTTTAACTGAAACATTAGATACTATAGCATTAGCTAAGAAAAATAATTATACAACAGTTATATCTCATAGATCAGGGGAGACTGAAGATACTACAATAGCTGATATTGCAGTTGCAGTAAACGCAGGACAAATTAAAACAGGAGCTCCTTGTAGAACAGATAGAGTTGCTAAATATAATAGACTTTTATATATTGAGCAAGATTTATAATAAGCAAAAAATAAAAAGCAGATGTTTTCTGCTTTTTATTTTTGACTTAATTTATTTTATATTTCTTAATTGTGAAAATTTAATATAAGAGAATATTAATGTTCCAACTACTATAATACCTGCTATAATTAAAAATGTAGTTGTTCCAGCATATGGTAAAACTGCTGGTGGTTCAGTAAGTCTTAAAACAGGAGTTACATCTGATGTTTCTTCTTTATTATCTCCGTTAAAATCATCATAAGTAATATCTACTTTTTCATTTGTGTCTAATAATTTATTTACGATACTACTATCAAAATTTTCTTTTAATTTTAATGTGTATTGAACAGTTGCTGTTTGTCCACTTGCAAGTTCTGGAATTGTCCAAGTAATTGAATTATCTGTAGTATCAACTTCTGCTGAAATTTCACCAATATTTGCATTTGATACGTATGCAAATTCAAAATTATCTATAATTTCTTGTGGGAAGTAATCTTTTATTACTATATTTTTATAAGATTGTGATACTGGTAATAATGAATTATATATATCATTTGTAATTGTTTTTTCTACTTCATCATCTGTTACATAGTAGAAATTACCAGTTGTTGGATTTTCTTCTGTTCCAAATATTTCATTAATAATTTCTCCGTATGTTTTTGTAATGCCAACAGGTACGTAATCTTCATCTTCGATTCCTGTTAACATTGTAGTAATACTAATTCCTTGAGATTCTAATTGTTGTAATTTTGTTTTTGTTTCATTTATTACATCATCTGAATAATAAGGGTTATTATAATTTAATGCTATATTTGGTACACCATCTGTTAATACTATAATGTATTTATTATTATCAGTTTCTGTAAATTGTTCACTTGCTAAAGTTATACCTGCATCTAAGTCTGTTCTTGGACCATTTGCTTCTATATTAGAAATTGCATTATTTAATTCTGTGGCATCATTACTTAATGGTGATACAATATTTGCATCTTCTAAAGTTGCTTCTTTAGAAACATCTGCATTACTTGAGAAACTAACAATTCCAACTTGTAAATTATCATTTCCTTCTAATAAATTGGATACTAAAGTTTTAGCAGATTCAAATATTAAATCTTTTCTAGATTGTGATTGTTCATTATCAGGTTCTACTAGTTCATTCATACTATCAGAATTATCTAATACTAACATTAATTCTCCTGTTGGTTTAGAATTTTCTTCCTCATTTGTTACTTGTAATTGTAAAGTAACTTCCTTATTTGTCAAGTCTTTATTAATTAATTTTTTTTCAAATTTTGAATTTTCTCCAATTTGAATTGTGCAAACAGGTTCTTCTACTACTTCCATTTTAACTGTACTATAGGAAGCAAAAGACATATTTGCAATAAAAATTAAAATTAAAAATATCCCTAAAAAAATCTTTTTCTTCATTTTAAAATCCTCTCCTTACTATATTCTTTCCACATATTACATATTTTATCACAAATTAGAAAATAAACAAGGAAAAACATAAAATTTTTATAAATGTAATATTTTTGTAAAATTACATATTAAAATTTTTACAAGAAAAATAAAAAAGCTATTTACAAAAAGGTAATTTATGTATAAAATAAAGAAAGCAAAAAAACAAAAGAAAAGGAAGGATAACTAGATGATTAGAAGAATGGCTGAAAGCTTTGCAGGAGTACACACACAAGTAGGTTATTAGTAAAATATAATAAAATAAATATGATAGAAAAGATAGTAATAAAGCCTAATTTTTAGGTTTTTATTGCTGTCTTTTTTTGCGTTTTTAAATAGTTTTTAATGTTAAAAAATATGGATAAAAGAAAATGAAGGAGGAAGAAAAGATGGAAAAGCACAAGAAAAAAATATTAGGAAAGGAAAAAGGTATAACACTGATTGCATTAGTAATTACAATCATTGTTCTTCTAATTCTTGCAGGAGTAAGTATTGCTATGTTAACAGGACAAAATGGAATATTAACACAAGCACAGAATGCAAAAAATAGGACAGAGGAAGCACAAGTAGAAGAAGAAAATAGACTAAATGAATATAATAATATTATAAATAATTATGTAAGTGGAGTAACTACAGAAGAAACACCAACATTTGATGAAGATACATTAACTATAGGAGAGGCAACAAATGTTGATAAATATGGTTGGAAAGTACCAAATTATACAGTTCAAGCAGGAGATATGACAACAAATGTATGGAGATTATTTTACCAAGATAGTAATTATACTTATTTAATAACAGATGAATGTGTAGGAATTAATAAACCAAGCGAAAATTATGTGGATTATATTAGTGGAGCAGATGTAAGTACAATTGGACAAAAATTAAATCCAATGCTATTAGCAAATGGAAAATTCTTTACAAGTAGTAATACAGATGAAAATATATTAGCAACAGCTTGGTTAACAGACCCTAATGAATGGGATGAATTCAAAAATGGTGATGCAGTATTTGCAATAGGAAGTCCAACAGTAGAATTATATGTAAAATCATTTAATGCAACGGCAAAGATTATAAATATTGATGCAACTCTAATACCAGAATTAGAAGTGGGAGAGTATGGATATACAGAGGGTACAGTTGAAGACCAATTAAAAACAACTTATAATAATGGAATTTATAACAAAAGTACATCATCAGACTGGTTACTCTCTTCTCCTTATTATAGTAGTGGAGAAATATTTGTAAAAGGAAAATTGGGTTATTTTGGAAGCTATGAAGTGACTGACACTTCGTACGCCGTCCGTCCATTAGTTTGTATTCCAACATCTGTGTTCAATAGTAAATATTTATCTTCACTAGTTAATGAAAAATAGGGAGTAGTAGAAGGTAGTGATTGGTCCTCCTTATAATAATAACTCTAACAATGAGTTTAATGTGAATTGAAACAATGGTTATTTCGGAAACAACAACGTAAATAACAATTCATGCGATGCATAGCTTCTATAAATTGTGGTTATGTAACTAATGGTTACATAAGAGATAATATAGAAACAAACTATGTCCTTTCATACTGTGTATGATAAACAAAAAATAGATAAATACGGCTGTTAGTAACATTTTGTGAACAGGGGTATATTTTAGTACTATTTTTCCAGTGGTAATATTTTATTGCTACTGTTTTTTTATGTCGAATATTGTCAAAATTTGCGATGAAAAGTTTAAAATTATACTTGAAATTTTTACAGTTTCGTGATTTAATATAAAAGAATTTTATTTCAAACTGATTGTGTGAAAAGTTATTTTTAAATCTCACACAAAATTCCCTAAAAAAGATAGAAAAAGAACAAAATAAGGAGGTGGCAAAAAAGTACAAAAGAGAAAGAAAAAGTAAGAAAAAACAAGAAAAACAAAAGAAAACTATTATATTTATTAAAATGTAAATATTGCTTTTAAAATCAAAATAATATAATATAGGAGATGATAATGATAGAAATAGAAAAAAATAAAAATGAACTTAAAAAAGGATTAAAACAAGAAGTAAAACTAGAAATTGAAAAATACTTAAAAGACCCAGTGTTTATGGCATTAGTTAAAAAATATGCAAAAGAAAGCGAAGAATTTAACAAGAATAAAAGTAAAATAGATAAAGAACATGATAAAATAATAAAAAGAGTATTTCAAAGTAAAAAAGAAACAGCAAGATTTATAAGTAAAGTTATAGGAAGTAAAATAAAACCAAGTGACTTAATAGTATCACAAAATAGTTTTGTAACATCAGAATTAAGATACAGAGAAGCAGATATAGTATATAAAATAAGGAACAAAAATGTAGTAATATTAATAGAACATCAAACAAGAGTAGATTATAGAATGGCATATAGGATATTAAATTACCAAATAGAAATAATGAGAGCAAATGAAGTAGAAAATCCTAAAAAAGAAGATAAAGAATGTTTAGTAATACCAATAGTATTGTATACAGGAAAAGAAAAATGGACAGCCAAAAACTATATAAAAGAAATACAAGAAAGATTATATGAAGAAAAAATAATAAAAAGAGGAGAAATAGAATTAGGAACATTAGGGTATTATGCATTAGTAGATGTAAATAATTATACAAAAGAAGAACTATTAGAAAAAGAAGGAATATTAAGTAAAATAATGTTAATAGAAAAAGAAAGAAATACAAAAGATTTAATAAGAACAATGTTTGAAATAAAAGAAAAAATAGAAGAAGAAAAAAATAAAGAAATAGTATATACAACAATGGAAATAGCATTAAATAAAAAATTTGGTACAAAAGTAGCAAGAAAAATAATGGAAAAAATAATAGGAAAGGAAAGTAGTGATATGTTAGCGGTAGAAGAAATGATATTAGAAGAAAACAAAATGTTAAGAGATGAAGGAAGAAAAATTGGAATAAGTGAAGGCAAGAAAATTGGAATGAATGAAGGAAAACGTATTATGTGCATAAATATGTTAAAAATGGGATATTCAATAGAAACAATAAGCAAAATTAGTGGAATATCTGTAAAAGAACTTGAAGATTTAAAGAAGAACATTAAATAATATTAATAAAAAATTTTATATATATAATTACAAAGAAGTTTTACCAAAGAAATGAAAAAAATTTGAAATTGAATTTAGAAAAAAGTGTAAACCTCTTGAAACTTATGTAAAAATGTGGTAAAATAAAAAAGGTGTAAAAAGTAAAACCAAATAAAAAGCAAAGTATATATATTACAAATATGCATAAGAGAAAAATGGTCATAGGCTGTAAACCATTTAGCATAAATATATAGAAATTTCACTTTTTAGGTCTTTTCTTGAAATAATAGTAGGGAAAAGCGGTTGAACCGTTAAAACTTTAATGAGGTTAGTAAAAACTAATAAACTTAGGTGGTACCACGAATGAATACAACCATTTCGTCCTAAAAAGTAGGAAAGAAGTGGTTTTTTTGATGTTAAATTTTAAATAAAATTTAATAAAAAGGATGTGTTAAAATGTTAAAACAAAAAATAGTAGAAGACTATTTTGATGCTAGTACATATAGTAATCAAGAAATATTACAAAGTATAGAAGAAACTAAAAAAGAATTTTCTAAAAAAATAATAAATGTAGATATTAACTTAAATGAATTTGGAGTTTATGTAGTTACATATTACTTTAAAAATAAAAACAATATATTACAAAAAATAATGGTAAAACTAAAAGGAAAAAATAAGAAAAATAAAAAAAGTAAAAAAATCTTATTAAATGAAAGAAATGAAACAATAAATGAATATAAAGAAGATAAAATTATAGAACATAAAAAAACAAAAGAAGAAAAAGAGCAAGACAAAATAAAAGCAAGAATGGAAAAATATACAGGTAATAAATATGGAATGTATAAGCAAACAGGAACATACAAACCATATTAATATAAAATAAAAAAAGAAAAGGAGAAAAAACATGGAAGAAGAAATTGCAAAAATCAAAGAAAATTCCATAAAAGAAATGGAAAGCAGTAAAGACTTAAAAAGCCTAAATGACATAAAAGTAAAATATTTAGGAAAAAAAGGTGAACTAACTTTAGTATTAAGAGGAATGGGAAAATTAAGCCCAGAACAAAAACCTGTTATAGGAAGTTTAGTAAACCAAGTAAGAGATGAATTAAATAATTTATTAGAAGAAAAAGAAAAAGAATTAAAAAAAGAAGAATTACAAAGAAAATTGGCAACAGAAAATATTGATGTTACAGAACCAAGTAAAAAGATACATTTAGGTTCACTTCATCCAATAACACAAATAATAGAAGAAGTTGAAGATATATTTTTAGGAATGGGCTACGAAATAGCAGATGGACCAGAAGTAGAAAAGGCAATATACAATTTTGATAAATTAAATACACCACCAGACCATCCAGCAAGAGACATACAAGATACATTCTATATTACAGATGATATAGTATTAAGAAGTCAAACATCACCAGTACAAGCAAGAGTAATGGAAACAAAAAAACCACCAATAAAAATTATATGTCCAGGAGCAGTTTATCGTTCAGATAGTATAGATGCAACACATTCACCAGTATTCCATCAAGTAGAAGGATTAGTAGTTGATAAAAATGTTTCTATGACAGATTTAAAAGGAACATTAGAAATGTTTACAAAAAAATGTCTAGGAGAAAATACTAAAATTCGTTTTAGACCACATCATTTTCCATTCACAGAGCCAAGTGCAGAAGCAGATGTTTCATGTTTCGTATGTGGAGGAAAAGGCTGTAGAGTATGTAAAGGTGAAGGATGGATAGAATTATTAGGATGTGGTATGGTTCATCCAAATGTATTTAAAAATTGTGGAATAGACCCAGATGAATATACAGGATTTGCATTTGGATTTGGTGTAGAAAGAATAGCAATGGCAAAATTTGGAATTGAAGATATGAGATTACTATTTGAAAATGATGCAAGATTTTTAAAACAATTTTAAACATAAAAATAAATAATCAAAAATTTGATATTTAAAGGAGTGTTGAAAAGTGGGTTTTTTTAGTAAAAAACCAAGAAAAAATAAAATTTATTCATTACAAGAAGCTATGGAATTAATAAGTACAAATGAGGGATATTCAGTAGCGGAAGAAGGAAATGGCTATAAGGTAATTCCAGATGAAGTAGCAAGCTCAGTTATAGAAAGATATAAAGCTAGAAATAGAGATAGAGATAGATTAATGTTTCAAGAAAATTTGCGTTCTGGAGTATCAGATACTATTGATATAAATCCAATTAAAAATTCAAATTATAGCAATAATATATATAATTATGGTAATGAAGAAAGGTAAAAGAAAGGAAGAAATTAAATGAAAGCAAGTGTTGAATGGTTAAGAGAATATAGTGACATTGATGTTAGTTGTGAAGAATTAGGAGATATTCTTACAATGACAGGTTCAAAAGTAGAAGAAATAGACCAAAAAGGAAATGATATAAAAAATGTAGTAGTTGGAAAAATACTAGAAATTAAAAAACATCCAAATGCTGATAAATTAGTTGTAACCAAAGTAGATATAGGAAATGAAACATTACAAATAGTAACAGGAGCAAAAAATATCAAAGAAAATGATATAGTTCCAATAGCAAAAGATGGTGCAGAACTTCCAGGTGGAAAGAAAATAGTAAAAAGTCCATTAAGAGGAATAGACTCATGTGGAATGATGTGTTCTGTAGGAGAACTTGGATTAGATGTTAAAGATTATCCAAATCAAATAGAAGATGGAATAATGATACTTCCAAAATCTTATGAAAAAGACTTAGGAAAAGATATAGTAGATGTATTAAATTTAAGAGAAGAAGTAATAGATTTTGAAATAACACCAAACAGACCAGATTGTTTATCAATAGAAGGATTAGGAAGAGAAACAGCAGCATCACTTGGAAAACCATTTAAAAATCCTAGAAAAAATTTAGATGAATTAAAAATAGAAGATAAAAAAGAAATTGAAGGATTAAAAGTAGATATAACAGCTCCAGATTTATGTTATAGATATATAGCAAGAGTTGTTAAAAATGTAAAAATTGGACCATCACCAGAGTGGATGGTAAGAAGATTAAAAGCTTGTGGGGTAAGAAGTATTAATAATATAGTAGATATAACAAATTATGTTATGTTAGAATTAGGTCAACCAATGCATGCTTTTGATATTAATTCAATAGAAGGTAAACATATTACAGTAAGAAGAGCAAAAAATGGAGAAAAAATTACAACATTAGATGAAGTAGAAAGAACTTTAGATGAAAATGACTTAGTAATAGCAGATGAAAAGAAGCCTGTAGCTATAGCAGGAGTCATGGGCGGATTAAATTCAGAAATAGAAGAAACAACAAAAACTGTAGTATTTGAATCAGCTATGTTCTATGGTGGAAATGTAAGAAAAACAGCAAAAAAAGTAGGATTAAGAACAGAAAGCTCTTCAAGATTTGAAAAAGGATTATCTTCAGAAAATACATTAAGAGCAATAAATAGAGCAGTAGAATTGGTAGAATTATTAGGAGCTGGTGAACCAGTAGATGGTAAAATAGATGTATATCCAACAAAACAAAAAATAAATAAAATAAAATTAGATGTAGATAGAATAAATAATTTACTTGGAACAAATATATCTAAACAAAAAATGATAGATATATTAGCAAAAATAGATATAAAAGTAGAAAATGATTTTGCAATAGCTCCATATTTTAGGATGGATTTAGCATTTGTAGCAGATATAGCAGAGGAAATTGCAAGATTCTATGGATATGACAAATTAGATACAACATTAATAAAAGCAGCAACAACATTAGGAGTAAGAACTAAAGAACAAAAAATAGAAAAGAAAATAGAAGATGTATTAGTAAATAGCGGACTTTCAGAAATCTATACATATGGATTTGTAGGAGAAAAAGATTTAGAAAAATCAAAAATAAGTAAAGATTTAATAGAAAATACAATTACAATAACAAACCCATTAAGTGATGAATATAAATTAATGAGACCAACAACAATACCTAGTATGATGCAAATACTTGCTTTAAATAATAATAGAAAAAATCAAAATGTAAAATTATTTGATATTTCTAGAAACTATAAAAATGTAAATGGAGAAATAGAAAAAGGAGAAATTCCTTTACAAGAAAATATATTAACAATAGGTATGTATGGCGATGATGTTGATTTCTATACATTAAAAGGTCTAATTGAAAATGTTTTAGAAGTTTCAAATGTAAACACATATGATATACAAAAAGAAACAAAGAATGAATCATATCATCCTGGTAGATGTGCTAATATAAAGGTAGGAATGGATGTAATTGCAACAATTGGAGAAGTTCATCCAGAAGTTCTTATGAATTATGATATTAATAAGAAATGTTATTTAGCAGAAGTAAATATAACAAAAATAGTAAAATATTCTAAACAAAACAAAAAATATCACGAAGTACCAAAATTCCCAGCAGTAGAAAGAGATATTGCAATTATTGTAGATGAAAAAATAGAAGTGGGAGAAATAGAAAAAGCAATTATAAGAAAAACTAGAAAATTATTAAAAGGTAAAAAGTCATTAGAAGAATTAAAACTATTTGATATTTATAGAGATGAAAAAATAGGAGAAAATAAGAAGAGTGTAGCTTATAGTTTAGTATTTAGAGATTCAAGCAAAAGTTTATCTGATGATGAGATAAATCCTGTTATGGAAGAGATTACAAAGGAATTAGAAAATAAATTTAATGCAGAACTTAGAAAATAAAACAAAAGTATAGACAAAAAGAAAAAAATATAATAAAATATAAAAAAACAAACAAAGGAGAAATAAATATGGAAGAAAATAATAAAGAAGAAAAGGTCGAGAAAAAAGAAACAAAAATGAAAAATGGTAAAAGAGCAAAATTAGGTCCAGCGGCAACTGTATTACTTTCTATAATAGCAGCTTTAGGAATAATTGTTTTGGTAGTACTTTTGTATTTTATATTTATATCATTGTAATCTATGTAGGAGATAGTAATATCTCCTATTTTTAAAAAATAAAAACAAAGTTGAAGATAATAAAACATGCTAAATATGGACAAAATAGGAGAAAAGTGGTAAAATAATTATGTAGTCCTAGGAAGGAGCAAAAAATGGAAAGGACAGAAATCTTTGAATTACGGGATAAGTATCAAGGCAATAAAAAGTCTGGATATGATATTGACCCTGAAACAGGAGCTGTAATTGTTTACCCACTAGATGCTGTTTATAAAGATGGCATTTATTATTCGATGAAAGATGGAAATTCTCTTTCATTTGGCAATTATGTTGCAGGTGTAAGAGAATATGTGGGTAAAATACCCTTACAGGTACCTGGAAGCGGAGTTATTGTTTACAGAAAAAATGAAGCTGGAAAAGTAGAAGTACTTTTACAACTTCGTGGTGATTTTAACCAATATGGCGTTCCTGGAGGTGGAATCGAAATAGGCGAAACCTACGAGGAATGTGCTGTAAACGAACTTTTGCAGGAAACAGCATATATAGCTAACAAGGAAGACTTGAAATTGTTGGGTGTATATGCAGGACCTAAACATGTAACTCGGTATCCTAATGGAGATATTGTTTTTCACACAGTTGTCGTATTCAAGATAGAGGCTAGCAAATGTAAAAAAGCTCCTCATAATTTTGATAAAATTGAAACAAAGAAAATTGAGTGGAAAACAATAGAACAAATTAAGGAACTTTTGAAAGGAGATAAAGTCTTTCCAAACAATATTCCTATACTTGAGGATATTGTAAATAAGTTTTTCAAATGAAAAACAAAAAAGAGGTTTTACTAAATAAAAGTAGCCTCTTTTTTTATTTTTTCCCTCAAAACTATTGACAAATATGAAAAAATGGTGTAAAGTATATTAGCATTACAAAAAGAAAAGAGGTAATCATTTTGGAGAAAAAAGTTGAGATAAGTTTTTTATGCCAATTATATGGAAAACTATTAACAAAAAAACAATATGAATTCATAGATGATTACTATAATTCAGACTTGTCATTATCAGAAATAGCAGAAAACAACAATATAACAAGACAAGCTGTAAGAGACATTATAAAAAAGGGGGAAAAGAAACTTTTCGAATATGAAGAAAAGCTACAATTTATGAAAAGGATGTTAAATCAAGAAAAAAGAATTGAAAAAGCTTTAGCTGAACTTACAAAAATACAAAAAGATTATTCAGATAAAGAAATAGCAAATGTATTAGAAAACGTAAAAAAAGAATTAAATTATTTAGTATAAAAGATAGGAGTTGAAAATATGGCTTTTGAGGGGTTATCTTCTAGATTACAAGAAATAACAAGAAAAATTAGAGGAAAAGCAAGAATAACTGAAAGTGATTTAAAAGAAATGTTAAGAGAAGTTAAACTTGCACTTTTAGAAGCGGATGTCAACTACAAAATAGTAAAAGACTTTATAGAGACAATAAGAAAAAAAGCTCTAGGTCAAGATGTTTTAAAATCATTAACACCAGGTCAACAAGTAGTAAAAATAGTTAAAGATGAATTAGTAGAATTACTAGGAGGAACAGAAAGTAAAGTAAACTTTACACCTAATCCACCAACAATAATTATGTTAGTTGGATTACAAGGTTCAGGTAAAACAACAACAGCAGGTAAGCTTGCAAATTTATTTAGAAAACAAGGAAAAAAACCTTTACTTGTTGCATGTGATGTATATAGACCAGCAGCTATAGAACAATTAAAAGTAGTTGGAAAACAATTAAATATACCCGTATTTAGTAATGAAAATTCAAAAGATGTAGTTCATATTGCAAAACAAGCTGTATCTACAGCATATTCTAAATTAAATGATGTTGTGATTTTGGATACTGCAGGTCGTTTACATATAGATGAACAATTAATGGATGAATTAAAAAGATTAAAAACAGAGGTAAAACCACATGAAATACTATTAGTAGTTGATAGTATGACAGGCCAAGATGCTGTAAATGTAGCTGAAAAATTTAATGAGACTGTAGGAATAGATGGAGTAGTACTTACAAAATTAGATGGTGATACTCGTGGCGGTGCAGCCTTATCAGTAAAGAAGGTTACAGGAAAGCCAATAAAGTTTGCGGCAACAGGAGAAAAGCTAAGTGATATAGAAGTATTTCATCCAGACAGAATGGCAAGTAGAATTTTAGGAATGGGTGATATTTTATCAGTCATAGAAAAAGCAGAAGAATCATTTGATTTAGAGCAAGCTGAAAAAATGGAAAAACAATTAAAGAAAAAAGAGCTTGACTTAGATGATTATTTATCACAAATAAGACAAATAAAGAAAATGGGTTCATTCTCATCATTATTGAAATTGATTCCAGGTATGAACCAATTAAAAGATATAAAAATAGATGACAAAGAATTTGTTAGAATAGAAGCAATTATTTGTTCAATGACAAAAGAAGAAAAGAAAGATGTAAGGCTTTTAAATGGTAGTCGTAGACAACGTATAGCAAAACGGAAGTGGAACATCAGTACAAGAAATTAATAAGTTCATAAAATCATTTGAAATGACACAAAAAATGATGAAAAAAGTAAAAAGCAATAAAGGCGGACTAAAAAATTTAATGAACAATATAAATTTAAAAGGATTAAAATAGTTATTAATATTAAGTTGCTGTGTAATATGCAGATAACTTATATCATATAAAATCATAAACTGTTGGAATTTTTAGGAGGTGAATACTTATGGTAAAAATAAGATTACAAAGACAAGGAAAGAAAAAAGTTCCATTTTATCACATTGTAGTAGCTGATTCAAGAAGCCCAAGAGATGGTAAAATAATAGAACAAATCGGAACATATGACCCAATGACAGAACCATCAACAATCGTTTTAGATAATGAAAAAGTTGAAAAATGGATTAAAAATGGTGCAAAGCCAACACCTACAGTAAAAGAATTAATAGAAAAAGCAAATAAGTAATAACTTATAACTGGAGGTAAAAATGGAAGAGGTTTTAAAAATAATTATTTCAAATTTAGTAGAAAATAAAGAAGCTGTTGAAATAAATAAAGTAGATAGTGAAAAAGAAACTAAATTTGAAGTAAAAGTAGCAAAAGAAGAGATGGGACGAGTAATTGGTAGACAAGGAAAACTTGCAAAATCAATACGTACAGTCATGAAATCAGTAGCTACAAAAGAACATAAAAGAGTTTCAATTGAATTTATTGGATAATGGAGTTTGTTATGACAAAATATCTAGAAATTGGACAAATTGTAAATACTTTTGGTATTAAAGGGATGGTAAAAGTAAATCCATTTACTGATAATATTAAAAGATTTGACAAATTAAAAAAAGTATATATCGGCAGTAATAAAGAAAAAAAAGAAATAGAGATTGAAGAAGTTAAATATCATAAAAATATGGTATTAATAAAGTTTAAAGGGATAAACAATCCAGATGAAGCTAATCTATTACGTAATAAATATCTTTATGTTGATAGAGATGATGAAGAACCTTTGGAAGAAGGAACTTATTATATAGTAGATATGTTAGGGTTAGATGTTTATACTGATGAAAATGAACTTTTAGGGACTTTGGATGATATCTATAATACAGGAAGTAACGATATATATGTAGTAAAAAATGAATTAGGAAAACAAATTCTTCTTCCTGCTATCAAAGATGTCATAAAAGAAGTTAATTTGGAAGAAAAAAAGATAATTGTTCACTTAATTCCTGGTTTAATTTAGTTGGAGGAAATAATGAAATTTGATGTTTTAACACTTTTTCCAGAAATGTTTAGTTCATTAGAACAAAGTATTATTGGAAGAGCAGTAGAAAATGAACAAATTAGTATTAATTTAGTTAATATTAGAGATTTTTCAACTGACAAACATAAAAAAGTAGATGATACTCCATATGGTGGAGGAGCTGGTATGGTTATGATGCCAGATGTTGTATATAGAGCTTATGAATCATTAAATAATAAGACTGCAAAAGTTATATATATGTCACCAAAAGGAAAAACTTTAAATCAAGAAAAAGTAGAAGAATTATCAAAAGAAAACCATTTAATAATTCTTTGCGGACATTATGAAGGAATAGACCAAAGAGTTTTGGATAAAATTGTGGATGAAGAAATATCTATTGGAGATTATGTATTAACAGGTGGAGAAATTCCAGCTATGGTACTAATTGATAGTGTAAGTAGATATGTAAAAGGAGTTTTAAAAGAAGAATCCATTAAGGAAGAAAGCTTTTCAAATGGACTTTTAGAATATCCTCAATACACAAGACCAGAAATATTCCAAGGAGAAAAAGTTCCAGAAATATTACTTTCTGGAAACCATCAAGAGATAGATAAGTGGAGAAAGGAAAAATCTTTAGAAATAACAAAGAAAAATAGACCTGATTTATTAGAAAAGTAATGAAGTGCAAAATGTGCACCGCTCTTAAAAATTAGAAGAAAAGGAGGAAGTTCTAAATGGATATTATAAAATCTATTGAACATGAGCAATTAAAAAATAAGATACCTGAATTAAAAGTTGGTAACACAGTTAGAGTACACGTAAGAATCAAAGAAGGAAATAAAGAAAGAATCCAAGTATTCGAAGGAATTATTATAAAAGTACAAGGTGGAGGAGTAAACAAATCATTCACAGTAAGAAAGATTTCTTATGGTGTAGGTGTTGAAAAAACATTTTTAGTTCACTCACCATTAGTAGAAAAAGTAGAGCTTGTTAGAGTTGGTAAAGCAAGAAGAGCAAGATTATTCTATTTAAGAGATAGAATCGGTAAAGCAGCTAAGACTAAAGAACAAGTAGGTGCTAGAATTGAAAATAGAGAAATTACAGTTAAAGAAGATTTAACAGAAGAAGCACCTGTAGAATCAGCTCCAGAAGAAGCTCCAAGTGTAGAGACTGAAAATCCAACAGTTCAAGAAACTGTAGATACTGTAACAGAAGAAACAGTTGAAACAGTAAAAGAAGAACCAGTAAAAGAAGAAGATAAAAAAGAATAAAAATAAATGAGACAATTGGGGACGGACCTTATTTGTCTCATTTATTTTTTGCTTTAAATAATAAAAAACTTTTCTATTAAAATATTGATATAAAAGGATTTTTAAAAATAGCGAACAAATTTTTTATTTTTTTTATAAAAAACTATTGACAAATTAAAAAATAAAATATAAAATATAAACAACAAAAGCGAACAATATTTTGCAAAACAAAAGTTTAACAAGGAGTGATATGAAATGAATTTAGTAAGTAAAAGAATAAATGTAAAAACAGTTGTAAATAGTAGCATTGAGAGACATCCAGTACCTGTATTAGGAATAGATTATAGAGTTAAAATTGTTTATAAAAATATTAAGTTCATAAGCTTGGATGTAGAAGAAAAGACAATTAAAATATCACTACCAAACAAATATAAAAAAATGTCTAATAAAGAGATTTTAGATTTAGCAATTGATAAAATGTATGAACAAATTGCAAGCACAGAAATTGAAAGGGCAATGGAAAAAACAAGAATAATGTTAGGATTTGCTCCTGATGAATATGAAATATCTAAAATTAATACATTAGGTAAATGTGAAGATAATAAAATAATAATAAATCCTGAAGTTGTAAAATATAGTAGAAAAGTAATTGATTATGTTGTTTTACATCAATATTGTCATTTAAAATATAAAACACATGCTAAAGGTTTTTATAAATTAATTGAAAAATATGTTCCTGATTATAAAAAATATGAAGAATTAATTAAAAACTTATAATAAAAAGTCCTCCTAAATAGGAGGACTAACTAAAGAAAGGAGTTTGGGGAATATCACAAATAACATATAGTATTTGTTCCCAAAACATATTACTATAAAAGTTTGATTACTCTTATAACACTTTTATTATTACATAAATAAATAAAAAAGTAAAGTGTTAAAAAAATTTCTAAAAAAGTATTTCTATTTTAAATTTTATTTGTTATAATAAATAAGAACATTGGGGTATCGCCAAGTGGTAAGGCATCGGACTCTGACTCCGACATTCCTGTGTTCGAATCACAGTACCCCAGCCAATGATTATTCTGTAGATGTGAATATACATTTACAGATTTTTTAAAAATATTAAAAAAATGTTTATCAAATATATTTTCTTTGATATAATAAATGTGATAAAAAATATTTGGAGGAAAACAAATGAGAAGATTTAATTCAAAAGGAATAACTTTAATTAGTTTAGCAATTACAATAGCTGTATTATTGATTTTAGCTTCTATTGCTACATATAGCGGAATAGATGTTATAAGACAATCTAAATTAGATAAATTTACAGCAGAAATGAAAGTTATGCAAACACAAGTAAATGATTTATATCAAAAATACACAGATGGAACAAGTGTAACTGTTGGAAGTAATACATATACAGGGGAGGATATTTTAAATAAAATAGGACAAGATTTGTCATCTAGTGCAGATAGTGTATTTACAAGTGGTGCATCTGGAATAACAGATAAAACAGGATATAGATATTATAACCAAGACATAATTAAAGAATTAAATATAGATGGAGTAGAAGGAGAATTTTATGTTAATGTAAAAAATAGAAGTGTAATATCAGCTGAAGGGTTAGAATATGATGGAACTACTTATTATACTTTAGAACAGTTACCAAATGGCTTATATAATGTTTCTTATGAGAACAAGAATACAGGAAAGCCAACTTTTGATATATCAGCAGAAAAAATAAATGATGATAGTTGGAGAATAAATATATCTAATATACAATATGATGGTTATATAGATAAATGGCAAGTAAAATATCAATTAGAAGGGCAGGATTATTGGAGTACTTCTGAAGATTTAAGTTTTGTAGTTTCTAATGCTGGAAAATATAATATAAAGTTAGCTAATGGAGATGTTGAGTCAGAGGTTGTAACTTCTATAATAGGAATATCAACAGATGGAAGTTGGAGTGATGAAGAAGGAGTAAATACACCAGTAATAAAAGATAATATGGAATTAATAAAATGGGATGAAGATAATAAAGAGTGGGTACCAGATGATACAAATTCAGATTATGATTATAGTAATCAAAAATGGGCAAATGCAAAAGTAACAATAGATGGAGTTGATAGCTATTTCGTATGGATACCAAGATTTGCATATAAGATAAATCATAATTCTGCAAATGCTGGAGGAACAATAGATGTAAAATTTTTGAAAGGAACGAGAAATATAGCAGCAGATGGAACAGTATGTAAGTATGCAGATGATAATACATTAAATAAAGAAACAGACTATATAATTCATCCAGCATTTACAGGTAATGTAAACTTAGGAGGATGGAGAAATGAGATAACAGGAATATGGGTAGGAAAATATGAGTCATCAAGAAGTGATGCGGGAACAACATCAAGTGATATGGGAACAAGTACAAAAGTAGCAGTAAGACCAGGAGTAACAAGTTGGAGAAATATAAAAATAGGAGATATGTTTAATTATGCAAAAGAATATTCTCCAGATTTGAATTCACATATGTTAAAAAATAGTGAATGGGGAGCAGTAGCATATTTAACACAGAGCAAATATGGAAGAAATGGAATGGAAGTAACAATAAATAATAGTGGTAATTATATAACAGGTTCGGCTAAAACGAATACAGGAACAACAAGTGAATATTGGAGTGAACAAGGAGTTTTAGCAAGTAGTACAGGAAATGTATATGGAATATATGACTTATCAGGAGGAGCGGATGAATATGTAGCTGCATATTATGCTGGAGGAGATTCTAATTTGACTGATAATGCAAGTTCTTTTGCAGATGGTTCAAGTGATGAATATTCAACAGCATATACAGGAACAAGTATATATTCAGCATATAAACTAGGAGATGCAACATATGAAACGAAGGGATGGAATAATGATGGCGATTACTTTGTTCTTTATACAGATCCGTTCTTTATTCGTGGTGGAAACTATAGTGCTGATTTGGATGCAGGAGTGTTTAACTGTGGTTACCATAGAGGATGGAATGATGACACTTTTAGTTTTCGTATGTGTCTTGCAATAAGGTAGTGTAGTATTAAGTTATGCTTTTATAAAAGAAGAACTAATAAAAAACTCTTAGTTCTTCTTTACTTTTATGGAAAAATAAGGTATAATAAACAAGTAATTTATAGAGAGTTAGGAGAGATTTTTAATGTCAGAAAAAAATAATAATCAAACAGAAGAATTAGATATGAATCATTTAATGCAAATAAGAAAAGATAAATTAGAGGAACTACAAAAAGAAGGAAAAGACCCATATCAAATAACAAAATTTAATAGAACAAATACAGCAGGAGAAATAAAAGCAAATTATGAAAAATTTGAACAAAAAGATGTAACAGTAGCTGGAAGAATAATAGCAAAAAGAATAATGGGAAAAGCATCATTTTGTACAATACAAGATAGTGATGAAAAAATACAAAGTTATGTAAGTATAAATGACTTAGGAGAAGAAAGTTATAAAGCATTTAAAACATTTGATATAGGAGATATTATAGGAATAACTGGATTTGTATTTAAAACAAGAACAGAAGAAATATCAGTTCATGCTAAAGAAGTAACATTACTTTCAAAATCATTAAGACCATTACCAGAAAAATTCCATGGATTAAAAGACCCAGACTTACGATATCGTCAAAGATATGTGGATTTAATAGTAAAGCCAGAAGTAAAAGAAACATTTATCTTGAGAAGTAAAATAATAAGTAAAATAAGAGAAATATTGGATGAAAAGGGATTCTTAGAAGTTGAAACACCAATATTAAATACAATATCAGGAGGAGCAACAGCAAAACCATTTATAACACATCATAATGCATTAAATATTGATATGTATTTAAGAATAGCACTTGAATTAAATTTAAAAAGACTAATAGTTGGTGGATTTGATAAAGTATATGAAATGGGAAGAGTATTCAGAAATGAAGGTATGGATATAAGACATAATCCAGAATTTACAGAATTAGAATTGTATGCAGCATATCAAGATTATCATGACATGATGGATATAACAGAAGAAATATTTTCAAGAACAGCAAAAGAAGTATTAGGAACAACAAAAATAAACTATCAAGGACAAGATATAGATTTAGCACCAGGATGGAAGAGAATAACAATGATAGATAGTATAAAAGAAGTAACAGGAATAGATTTTAATGAAATAAAAACTGATGAAGAAGCAGTAGCTTTGGCAAAAGAAAGAGGATTAGAAATTCCAGATAAAACAAAAGAAACTAGAGGAGATGTAATAAGTATATTCTTTGATGAATATGTAGAAGAAA
The DNA here is from genome assembly GCA_944386195.1 of uncultured Clostridia bacterium. Taxonomy (GTDB): domain Bacteria; phylum Bacillota; class Clostridia; order TANB77; family CAG-508; genus CAG-269. Next base: position 46,062 of record CALXAD010000001.1, on the reverse strand, counting down.
CATTAATACAACCAACATTTGTATATGATTACCCAATAGAAATATCACCACTAGCTAAAAAGAAGAAAGAAGACCCAAGACTTACAGAAAGATTTGAAGCTTTTATTGGTGGTCGTGAATATGGAAATGCATTCTCAGAATTAAATGACCCAATAGACCAATATCAAAGATTTAAAAAACAAGTAGAAGCAAGGGAAGCCGGAGACGAAGAAGCAGGAATGATGGATGAAGATTATATCCAAGCGTTAGAAATAGGTTTACCACCAACAGGAGGATTAGGAATAGGAATTGACCGTTTAGTAATGCTATTAACTGATTCAAGTTCAATAAGAGATGCTCTACTATTCCCAACTATGAAACCAATAGAAAAATAATAGATAAGACTATATAAAGGAATAAAAGTAAAGGAGTTATACAATGATAGATTTTACAGAAGCAACAGAGGAATTAAATAATTATAAAGGGTCTGAGAAAAAGAAAACACTAATTTATAATAATAAAAGATATTTAGTTAAGTTCCCAGACCCTATAAGAGAAAAAAATAAAAATATATCATATATAAATAATGCCTTTTCAGAATATATAGGAAGTAATGTGTTTAAAATATCAGGATTTAAAGTACAAAATACTATATTAGGAACATATGTATATAATGGAAAAGAAAAGATAGTATGCGCCTGTGAAGATTTTACTGATGGAAACCATATTTTATATGAGTTTGAAAATCTAGCATTGAGTGTAAATCCAGATAAGAAAATAGAAGAAGAATTGTCAGACATCATGGGAGTCATAGAAGAAATAGAAAATTTAACTAAACTGAATATTATAGTTCAAGATAATATAAAAGAAAAGTTTTGGGATATGTTTATTATTGATAGTTTAATAGGAAATACTGATAGGCATAATGGTAACTGGGGATTCTTGGTAAATGCAAGGAGTAGTAAAGCAGAATTTTCACCAATATATGATTGTGGTTCGTGTTTAAATTCAAAATTGGCTGATGAAGAAATTGATGAATTTAATGATGTAGAAATAAAAAACTTAGCAATAAATTGCCATTCTTGTATAAAAGAAAACGGGGAAAAAATAAATTATATGCCTTATATAAAAAGTTTAAAAAATGAAGATTGTAATAATGCGTTATTAAGAAATTTTACAAAAATAAACCTAGAAAAAATAAATGAATTTATAAATAATATATCTTGTATATCAATTAGTAGAAAAGAATTTTACAAAAAGATAATTAGTATAAGATATAAAATATTGGAAAAATCTTATAAAGAATTAAGTATAAATAAAAAAGGATAACAAAGGAGTAAATATGTTTAATTTTTCATTTGATAGAAAAGTATTATATATAGTAATTGCAATATTAGTAGTAATATCATTAACTAACTTAATGACAAATCCAGAATCATTATATTTCTTACTACTTAGTATACCAGGGGTATTAGTTGCAATTACATTTCATGAATTTGCACATGGTATAGTAGCCTATAAATTAGGAGACAATACAGCAAAAATGGAAGGAAGACTTAGTCTTAATCCATTTGCACACTTAGACCCAATAGGAACTTTAATGTTAGTATTTGCAGGATTTGGTTGGGGAAAACCAGTACATGTAAATCCAAGCAATTACACAAGAAAAATCTCAATGGAAAAAGGAGAAGCAATAGTATCAGTTGCAGGACCAGTAATGAATATCTTACTAGCATTTGTATTTGCAATTATATATTTTGTAATATATAAATTTGCAGGAGCAGGGATTTTTGAATCAACAGTAGGATGGGTAATAATGCAAATGATATCTTCTACAATTGTAACTAATGTGGGATTAGGAGTATTTAACTTAATACCATTACCACCATTAGATGGTTCAAAAGTAATTATGCCATTTTTACCATACAAGGCAAAACAATGGTTTATAAATAATGAACAAATATTTTATCTAGTATTTATAGTATTATGGATAACAGGATTAGCTGGAAGAATAATATCACCAGCAATTACTTGGCTTGCAACAGGAATAATGAATATTTGTAGTTTTATATTATAATAATTAAGGTTTCAGACGCCTTTTGTGGCTATGAAGCCTATATTAATATTAAAGGAAGGAAAAAACATGAAAGATATACTAACAATGGGAATAGAATCAAGCTGTGATGAAACATCAGTAGCAATAGTGAAAAATGGAAGAGAAATATTATCAAATGTAATAGACACACAAATACCTATACATGAAAAATATGGTGGAGTGGTTCCGGAAATAGCATCAAGGAATCATATAGAAGCAATATCAAGAGTAGCAAAGAAAGCATTAAAAGATGCAAATGTAAAATTAAAAGAAATAGATGCAATAACACCAACATATGGCCCTGGATTAGTAGGAGCATTACTAGTAGGAGTATCATATGCAAAAGCATTAGCATTTGCAAATAATATACCACTTGTTGGAGTAAATCACATAGAAGGACATATTGCAGCAAATTATATAACACACAAAGAATTAAAACCACCATTTTTATGTGTAATGATGTCAGGAGGAAATACACAAATTATCCTTGTAAAAGATTATACGAAATTTGAAGTATTGGGAAAGACAAGAGATGATGCAATAGGAGAAGCATTTGATAAAGTAGCAAGAGTAGTAGGATTAGGATATCCAGGAGGACCAAAAGTAGATAAATTAGCACAAGAAGGAAAAGCAAATATTGAACTTCCAAAAACACATTTTGAAAAAGACGAAGAAACATTAGACTTTAGCTTTAGTGGAATAAAAACAGCGGTAATAAATTTACATCATAAAAATCCTAATATAAATAAAGCTGATTTATGTGCTAGCTTTGAAAAAAATGTAACAGAAACCTTAATGGAAAACGTAAAAAAAGCAATAGAGAAAACAGGAATAAAAGTAGTTAGTTTAGCAGGAGGAGTATCAGCAAATACATATATAAGAGGGGCTTTTAAAGAGCTAGAAAAAGAAGGAATAAAAGTATATATGCCAGACTTAAAACTATGTACTGATAATGCAGCAATGATAGCATCAAGTGGATATTACAATTTTATAGAAGGAAAAAGAAGTTCACTAGATTTAAATGCAATACCAAATTTAAAATTAAATAATAACTAAAGAAAGGAAAAAATATGAAAGAGAATAAAAAAGAAGAAAACAAAAAAGAAAAAAATAAGAATATAAAGATATTAGTGCTAATAATAGGGATAATAATTATAATAATATCAGGAATAGCGGTGTTTGCAATGACGCAGAAAAATGAAAAAGAAAAAAAGGCAGAAGAAATATTTGGTAATGATTATTGTGATTCAGTATTACATATGGCAACTAGAGATTTAGTAGAACATACATGTAGCATATGTGGAGAAAAATTCCAGGATTCAGGAATGAGAGCAGATATATGTGATAAATGTGCTAATTTATTAGACCGTTGTAACTTTTGTGGAAAGAAATTAAATGAAGAAATAAAAGAACAAAGAAATGAATTATTAGGAGAATAGAGGAGTAGTATATGTCAATATATACAATAGGAGATTTACATTTATCTTTTAAAGAAAATAAGCCAATGAGTGTGTTTGGAGATAATTGGAAAGAACATGATAAAAAAATAAAAAAGAATTGGGAAGAAAAGGTAAAAGAAGATGATTTAGTAGTATTACCGGGAGATTTTTCGTGGGCAATGTATTTAAAAGATACAGATGAGGATTTTAAATATTTAAATAATTTACCAGGAAAGAAAATCTTGCTAAAAGGAAATCATGACTATTGGTGGACAACTTTAAATAAAATGAGAAATTTTATAAAAGAAAATAATTTTAAAAATATAGATTTTTTATATAATAATGCCTATGAATTTGAAAATCATATTATAGTAGGTTCAAGAGGATGGAGCATAACAGATGATGCAGAAGACATAAGGTTATTTAAAAGAGAAGTAATGAGATTAGAATTATCAATAAAAGACGGAATAGAAAAATATGGGACGAAAAAAGAAATAATAGCATTTACACATTATCCACCAATAATAAAATCAAATATTTTTAAGAATGAAACAAATGAAATGATAGATATGTTAAAAAAATATAATATAAAAAAATGTTATTATGGACATTTACATAGTACTTCAATTAAAGAAGCGGTAGAAGGAGAATATTTTGGAATTAATTTTAAATTAGTTAGTGCTGACGGATTAGATTTTAAATTATGGAGGATTTAAATAGATTCTATGGTAGATTTAAATAAAGATGTAAAATATATAAAAGGAGTAGGTCCAAATAGAGTATTACTTTTAAATAAACTTCGGAATATTTACTTTAAAAGATTTAATTACATATTATCCAAGAACATATGAAGATAGAAGTAAGCCTAAATATATATATGAATGTGAAGATGGTGAAGAAGTATTAATAGAAGCAGTTGTGTGCAATAGAGTAAATAGTATTAGACTTAAAGGTAAAACCATGCAAAGATTAATTGTTAGAGATGAAACAGGAGAAGCTATAATTACATGGTTTAACCAACCTTATTTAAGAGATACAATTAAAACAGGAGAAAAATATAAATTTTTTGGTAAGGTAAATAAAAAAACAGGAAAAGTGATGTTTAATTCACCAGTATTTGATAGAGGAGATAAAATCCAAAATACAGGAAGGATTATTCCAATATATCCGCTAACATTTAAACTATCTCAAAATCAATTAAGAAAAATTATGGAAGCAGGAATAAAAGAGGTATACGGAAATTTACCAGAAACTTTACCTAATTATTTATTAGAGGAATATAAATTAGAAAATATAAATGATGCAACAAAACATATACATTTTCCAGATGAATTTAAAGATTTTAATATAGCAAGAAAAAGACTTGTTTTTGAGGAATTATTATCAGTACAACTTGCACTTTTAGAATTAAAAAACAGCTATAATAATGATATAAAAGGAATAGCATTTAGTAAAGATGCTAAAATGTCAGATGTAATAAATTCATTACCATTTAAACTAACAAAAGCACAATTAAGAGTGCTAGAGGAAATTGATAACGATATGGAATCAAATAAAAATATGAATAGATTACTTCAAGGAGATGTAGGTTCTGGAAAAACTGTAGTTGCAATGTGTGCAGCTTATAAAGCAGTAAAATCAGGATATCAAGCAGCAATAATGGCACCAACAGCAATTTTAGCAACACAGCATTTAGAAAACTTCAAAGGAATGCTAGAAGACTTGGGAATTAGATGTGAATTATTAATTTCAGGAATAACCAAAAAGAAAAAAGAAGACATATTAGAAAGATTAAAAAATGGTGAAATAGATATATTAATAGGAACACATGCAATAATAGAAGATAATGTTATATTTAAAAAATTAGGACTAGTTGTAACAGATGAACAACATAGATTTGGAGTAAAACAAAGAACAAAAATAGCTGAAAAAGGAGAAAATCCTGATGTGTTGGTTATGACAGCAACTCCTATACCACGTACATTAGCTTTAATATTATATGGAGACTTAGATATATCAATTATAGATGAATTACCACCAAATAGAAAGAAAATAGAAACTTTTGCAGTAAATAAAAAAATGACTGATAGAGTAAATGCTTTTATAAGAAAGCAAATAGAAGAAGGAAGACAAGCATATATAGTATGTCCTCTAGTAGAAGAAAACGAAGAAATGGATTTAAAATCTGTTGAAAAAATATATGAGACTTATAGTAAAGAAATTTTTCCAGATTATAAAGTAGAATACATACATGGTAAAATGAAGCAAAAAGAGAAAGATAGCATAATGGAAAGATTTAAAAATAAAGAAATAGATATATTAATATCAACAACTGTAATAGAAGTAGGAGTAGATGTTCCAAATAGTAATATAATGGTAATAGAAAATGCAGAAAGATTTGGATTAGCACAACTCCATCAATTAAGAGGAAGAGTAGGTAGAGGTAATTATCAGTCTTATTGTATTTTAATATGTGAAGGAAATAGTGAAACAGTAAAAAAGAGAATGAAAGTAATGTGTGAAACAAATGATGGATTTGTAATATCTGAAAAAGACTTAGAATTAAGAGGTTCTGGAGATTTCTTTGGAACAGCACAACATGGGCTTCCAGAATTTAAAATTGCAAACTTATTTGAAGATGTGGATGTATTAAAAATGGTACAAAGTGTAGCAATGAAAATATTATTTGATGACCCTAAACTAGAAAAAGAAAAAAATAAATTATTAAAAGAATTAATAAAGGACAAATTTACAAAAAGAATAGAAATATAAGGCTGTTTTTAGAACGGCTTCAAAAAACAGCCTATAAATTTTCTTGATGAAGAAGATAGTATTTATTGACTTCTTTCAAGAAAAATAGTATATTAATATAGACAAATAAAAAAGGATGTTGATAAAAATGTTTCAAATAATTGTTAGTTTATTAGCAGCAATAATGTTACTTATAGGAGTTATTTTAATATATGATGCACGATTAATAACAAAGAAGTTTTTTGGATTTGGAGACCAAAATGAAGCTTCTAGTGGATTAAAAATATTAGGTTTTTTATTAGTCATAATAGGAGGACTTATTTTATATTTTAATTTTTAAAATTTGCTTGACAAAGTGTAGTGATTTGTGCTAATATAAATATTGTTAAGTTAAAAAATAAATATGCGGATGTGGCGGAACTGGTAGACGCGCTAGTCTTAGGAACTAGTGCCAACGGCGTGGGGGTTCAAGTCCCTTCATCCGCACCAAAATAGAAATCAATACAGAAGTTGGTTTCTATTTTTTTGTAAATAATTTTTGAAAAAATTTACATAATGTGGTATAATAGTAATTGTATACTCCAAGTGAGTATTTTTAATAACATACCAATACATAAGGATAAAATATGAGAGATACAACAATTACGGTAGAAAATATGTCACAATTGGTAAGCAATACTTTTAAGGAATGCCTTTTTAAGGAAGGCGAAGATACATCAAACTATGTTCTAGGAGAAGGAATTAAGAACAATTTTGGATTTAATCCCCAAAGGCTAGAACAACATCGTGAGCTTGTAACAGCTATACTTAACGAATTGCCAGATGACTTTAAGAAAGGGTATACTTTTCTTGGCATTTGTGTCAATAAAGATGGTAAGTTGTGGACAGGTGAACACAGAGTTTGTGAACAACTAGTTGCTATGGCAAATGCATTAGGTTTGATGTCTTATTGCTTCCCAAGGACCGTTTGGGGTGTTTTACCTCAAAGACTTCCGTATGTACAAATTAATTAATGGTATGAATTAAATAAGAAATTATTCTTCCCACCTCGAAAGAGGTGGTTTCTTTTGGTTCTTTTTACAAAAATGCAAAACCTTAAATTTTGTGATATGATATAAAAGATAAAGTAATAAGGAGAATGAAATGGAAGAAATATATATAAAAGCAAGAGCAAAAATAAACCTAAATTTAGAAGTATTAGGAAAAAGAGAAGATAATTATCATAATATAAAATCAATATTTCAAAAAATAAACTTATATGATGAAATAAAAATAAAAAAATTAAAAATAGACAAATTTAAAATGATTACAAACATAAAAGAATTAAATAATGAAGAAAATATTATTTATAAAGCTTACAAAAAATTAAAAGAAAAATATGAGCAAATAAAAGGAATTGAGATAAAATTAAATAAAAGAATCCCAATCCAAGCAGGAATGGCAGGGGGAAGTACAGATTGTGCAGCTTTTATTGTAGCAATGAATAAATTATTTTCTTTAAACTTATCAAAAGAAAAAATGAAAACTTTAGGAAAAGAATTAGGAGCTGATGTAGTTCCATGTTTTTATAATAGAGCTGTGATAGTAGAAGGAATAGGAGATATAGTAACTAAAATAGATACAAACTTTAAATACTATATAGTTATTATAAAACCCGAAATATCTTGTAATACCAAAGAAATGTATAACAGATTAGATGAAAAAGAAATAAAACAAAAAGATACAACAAAAAAAATAATAAAAGCTTTAGAAAATCACGATATAAAAATACTATCAAATAATCTGTATAATGTATTTGAAGAAGTTATAGAAAATAAGGAAATAATAAAAGAGTTAAAAGAAGAGCTTATAAAATATGGAGCAATATCTTCATTAATGACTGGTTCAGGCTCAGCTGTTTATGGAATATTTAAAGATAAGCAAACAGCAAAAAATGCATATGAAAAATTAAAAGATAAATATAATACATATATATGCACATCATATAATTAAAAAAAAATTTATATAAAAATAAAATACCCTTCAAGAAAATAAATTTCTTGAGGGGTATCATTGAATTTAGCCAGTTTGATTTGTTAGTGTTGCTCAGGTATTGCATTTCGTACCATGCATAGATACTTTAATGCATAATTTATATCTTGAGCAGTAATGATATAATTACCATTATTTTCTTCAATAGAAATATCTTCATCTCTGAATATATTATCTATATCAAATGAAGAATAATTGTTCCTCCATTCTATCCTTATAGAAGAAATTCTGGTGTTACTACCAATAACAATATCGCCATCAATAGTATGGAACAGAATCCAAGGAGAATAAGAATTTGGGTCATATCCATTTGGTAACAATTCATATGTATACTGATTGGGCTCATAGATATGGTCCATAAGTTTTATAGTAAACCTATTAATTTCAATAAGTTTCCTATAATTACGATAACAAGAATCATGATAGAATTTTCCATCAATATAAACACATGGAGAATTCTTGATATCTCTCATCATAAATTTATTACAGCAACATTGACAAATTGTACCATCTTTGGGAACATGATATCTAGTTGAATAAAAACTTATAGAACTATTATTATTCTTAAAGCTTTCATAAGTTTCAACAATATCATGCTTAATTAGCTTTTCTCTTTCTTCTTTTGTTGCTTTGACTAATCTAACTGAACCGAATTTGTCAAGTAAGAGCCAACCAAAGACAACAAATTCATTGAGAGTTTGATTAGGATGAGATTTGATAAAAAGTGCCCTATCATTTAATAATTCGTTAAAAAATGAAAGAGTTATAGTTTTATCTTGAATGGCCATAATGGAATCAAAATAACTTCTTGGTTTATCAAAAACTCGTTCCTCATAAGAAATTTCTGCAACAGGAAGAGAATCATCTTTACTTTCTCTAGATATTTCGGCTTGCTTAAGTCTAAAGATTCTTGTTTGTTCTTTAGTGAAATTAGGATGACCAAAAATATCAAAAGATAAAGGAATAATTTGTTCTCCTTGAAAAGAAACTTTTACACTATAGGGAAGGGCTAATTTATCCAAAGTGATATGTCCTAAATTGCCAACATTTTTAATTGGCTTATTTTCAATGATCATGATAGAACCTCCAAATATTTTAGGTTTTACTGATAAAAATTTCGGAGGTTAATGCCTCCGAAATATCGGATGGCATTTAAATTACCATCATTGATATATATTATACTATTGTTTTACATAAAATTCAAGAAAAAATTGTGATATCTTGTTTAAAAAAATAAAATTAAGAAAAAATAAATAAATTATTAAGAAAAATAGTATATAATAATAAAAATTATATATTTGTAAAAAAATAAAACGACTTTTATATATTAGGAAAGTAAAACAATTTGTTTTAAAACTGTACGAAAAATAAAATTTTACCAAAAAAACTTGCGAAAATTTGTTTCGTATGATATAAATATGAAAGTGAATGGAGGTGAGGACTTGAAACTAACATTTACATGTGATTTAAGAATAAAAGAGACACAAGAAAAAATAATAAAATGAAATAAAATTTTCACTTTGTTATATACAATTTTTTTAATCTGTTTTTTTAATTTGATACATTTTATTAATTTCTGGATATTTTAAATAGCTAATTTACAAATAAAGAGAGGATTATTTAAAACAAATAGTGGGAAAATAATAAATGCAGATGTAAATGGAAGTATAAATATTCTAAGAAAATATATAAAAGAAGTCTTTAGTCCAAACCTAGAAATAGCGATGGATATTGGTCGAGAACAACGACCATTAAAGAAAAGGGTTGCCTAAGGAATTAGGTGGAAACTTAAAAACAACATCTTTACAAAAATTGCTACTAATTTCTAATTAGTAGCAAGGGTGAAAATTTTAATTTTCACATTTGTTCAAATATGGTATACTAGATAGGAAATGTAAAAAAGTAAGGGAGATATAAATGTGGATAAAAATCAAAAATCAAAAATAATAAAAATAATAGTGTTTATTATAACAATTTTATTATTAATATCTTTAACAATATATTTATTTCCAATAATGAGTAATTTGTTTAAACCAGAAGGAAGAGAAATGTTTAAACAACAAATACAACAAAATGGAACAACGGGGATGTTTATTTTGTTAGGATTAGAGATGGCTCAAATATTATTACCAATACTTCCGGGAGAACCAATAGAAATTTTAGCAGGAATGTGTTATGGAACAATTGGAGGATTTTTATTTATTACTTTTTCAGTGTTATTAATAACAAGTATAATATTTTTTGTTGTAAGAAAATTAGGAAGAGATTTTGTTTACACAATAGTAAGTAAAGAAAAAATAGATAAATTAGAAAATAGCAAATTATTTAAAAATCCTAAAAAGATAGAATATATAATGTTAATATTATTCTTTATTCCAGGTACTCCTAAGGATTTATTAGTATATATTGCAGGATTACTTCCTGTAAATCCGGTAAGATTTATTTTAATTTCAAGTTTTGCAAGATTTCCTTCAATAATATCATCTACAATTGCAGGAGATACATTAGTAGAAGGAAACTGGCATATTGGATTACTTTGTTATTTAGCAACATTTGCATTAGTAGGAATAATTGTTTTAGTAACTAAGAAATTAGATAAATCTAAAACTACAGAAAATATTTTAAATGAGATTCAAAATGAAAAAACTGATAGTAAAGCAGGAAAATAAACATGTTGCTTTACTTTTTTTCTATAAAATGTTAAAATTTATTAGAAAATAAATATAAAGAGGAGAAAATATGCCAGTAGAAAAAAATCAAGAATATATTGTAGAAATTATAGATAATGGTTATGAAGGAGAAGGAATTGCTAAAATTGAGAATTTTACAATATTTATTCCTAATAGTATAAAAGGTGAAAAAGTAAGGATTTTAATAGTTAAAGTACTAAAATCACATGCATTTGGTAAAGTCTTAGAAATAATAAAACCATCAGAATATAGAAAAGAAAGTGATTGTGAAACTTACAAACGTTGTGGAGGTTGTGATTTAAGACATATTAAATATGAAGAGACACTAAGAATGAAGCAAAATGCAGTTCAAAGTTTGGTAAATAAAACTTTAGAAAACGAGGTAAAAGTTGAAGAAACTTTAGGAATGGAAAATCCTTATAATTATAGAAATAAAGCTCAGTATCCTGTAGGATTAGATAAAGAAGGAAAACCGATTATAGGAGTATTTGCAAATAGAACACATGAAATTATACCAATCAAAGAATGTTTGATACAAAATAAAAAAAGTGAAAATTTAGCTAAATTTGTGCTAGAGTTTATAAAGAAAAATAACATTAGTGTTTATAATGAAAAAACTACAAAAGGTTTGGTAAGACATATTGTTACTAAAATTGGAATTAAGACAAATGAAATTATGTGTATAATTGTAATTAATGGTAGAAATATTCCTAAAGAAAAAGAATTAGTAAGTGAAATATTAAAAGCATTTCCAGAAGTTAAAACAATTGTTAAAAATATAAATACTAAAAACACAAATGTGATTATGGGAAAAGAAAATATAAATTTATATGGAGATGGATATATAAAGGATAAATTAGGAGATTTTGTATTTAAGATATCACCACTTTCTTTTTACCAAGTGAATCCTATTCAAGCAGAAAAACTTTATAATATAGCAGTTAAAGGAGCGGAAATTAGCAAAGATGATGTTGTGTTTGATTTATATTGTGGAATTGGAACAATATCACTATTTATGGCAAAATATGCTAAAAAGGTTTATGGTATTGAGATTGTAGAAGATGCTATAAAAGATGCAAAAGAAAATAGTAAATTAAATAATATAAAAAATTCTGAGTTTATTGCAGGAGATGTAGAAATTGTTTTAGATGACTTAATAAATAAGAAGAAAATAATTCCAGATATTATTATGGTAGACCCTCCAAGAAAGGGACTAGATAATAAAAGTATAAATAATATATTAAAAATTAGTCCTAAAAAAGTGGTTTATGTTAGTTGTAATCCAGCAACACTTGTAAGAGATTTGAAGAGTTTGGAAGAAAAATATGAAATAAAAACAATAAAACCAGTTGATATGTTTCCATTTAGCAAACATATTGAGTGTGTTTCAGTGCTATGTTTGAAGTAAAACTCAAAATTATTGAGATTTGAAAAAATCAAAAAAATATGTAAAAGCAGAGTCAGTAAGGAAAGAAAAACACTCATATCTACCGTATCTATACGAGGCATGTTAAGCATATATAGTGAATATATAAAAAATACTTAAATTTAGAAGTTAAAAATAAAATTATAAGAAAGAAGAAGCACTCTAAGTAAAGTACTTTGATAAGTGCTTTGTTTTTTGGGGAAAATTCATGACAAACACTTGTCGGAAATCTTCGTAAATGATATAATATTTACGAAGATTTCCGACAAAGGAGAAAAAATAGAGATGGATAATATTAAAAAAATTGAAAAATTATTAAATAAGAAAAATGGAATTATAACAACAAGAGAAGTTGAAGAATTAGGAATTAACAGTAGAATTCTAACAAGGATGATTGAAAGAGGGATAATTGAAAGAGTTGCAAGAGGTGTTTATATAAGTGTAGATACACTAGAAGATACATATTTTATAACACAAGCTATATGTAAAAAAGGTATATTCTCTCATGAAACAGCTTTATATTTTCATGATTTATGCGATAGAACACCTATAAAATATCAATTAACAGTACCAACTAATTATAATAACATATTAATAAAAAATAAAAACTATCAATTTTTTTATTTGAAAGAAGAACTATATGAAATAGGTATTACAGAAATAAAAACGCCTTATGGAAATAAAGTAAAAGTCTATGATTTAGAAAGAACAATATGTGATATTATAAGAAATAAAAAGAAAATTGAAATAGCTTTATTTACAGACGCAATGAAAAGATATGCTGATAGAAAAGATAGAGATTCTATTAAATTGCATAAATATGCAAAAATATTTAATATTGAAGATGAACTGAGAAAATATCTGGAGGTTTTGCTATGATAGCTAAAAATAGAGCACAACTAAAAGCATGGATAAAAAATATGTCAGCAAAAGTTGATGTGAATGAAAATATAATTCTACAAAATTATATGCTAGAGAGGCTATTGGAAAGAATTGCTGTATCAGAATATAAATATAAATTTATATTAAAAGGTGGAATGCTAATAACAACTATAGTTGGAATAGATATGAGAAATACACTAGATATGGATGCAACAATAAAAGGTTTTGACTTAGAAAAGACAACTTAGAAAATATATTAAATGAAATTTTTAATATTGATTTAGATGATGGTGTAACTTTTGAATTTAGAGGAATAAAAGAAATAAGACAAGAAGATGAATATGGTGGATACAGAGTATCATTAGATGCCAAGTTTGATAAGTTAGTTGTACCTATGAAACTAGATATAACAACAGGAGATGTTATTACTCCAAAAGAAATAAAATACAAATTTGATTTGTTGTTTGAAGAGCGTTCTATAGAGATACTTGCTTATAATATGGAAACTGTAATTGCAGATAAATTTGAAACAATTATATCTAGAAATGTTGATACTACAAGAGCAAGAGATTTTTATGATATTTATATTTTATGGACAACACAACAGAAGAATTTTGATAAGAAATCGTTAAAACAAGCTATTATAAAGAAATTTGAGTATAGAGGCTCTGTTGATAAATTAAATAATATAGATGAAATAGTGGAAGTTATAAAAGAAAGTGAAGCTTTAAAAGAACATTGGAAAAACTATCAAGGCAAGTTTAGTTATGCAAAAGATATTAGTTATGAAGATACAGTGAAAGAGCTAATGGAAATAGTCGATGTTATAAAAAGCAATAGTAATTATAATAAAATATATTAAAATTATAGCTATTGTGTATAAATTTTGACAATACTTTAACAGTAATGGTACTATGTAAAAAGTTGTATGAAATTAGCTTAAAATAAGATTAAAACTTAAGGAGCAAAAGAAAAAAATGGATATTTATGAAGAAATATATAATAAAAATAAAAAATTAATAGATAAGGCAATAGAAAAAATAAAAGGATGTGAGAATGACCCATTACATTTTATAGGACATACAATAGATGTTATAAATTATGTAAAAGAATTATTAGAAAAATTTTCAGTAAATAAAGAAATATGCATAATATCAGCATATTGGCATGACGTAGGAAGAAGCGTGTGTGATGAAGGACATGAAGAAAAAAGTGGAAAAATGTTAAAAGAAGAAATGACAAAATTAGGATATAGTAGTGAATTTATAGATGAATGTTATTCAGCAGTTACAAACCATAAAAGAAAATATATACCACCAACAATAGAAGGGGTAATTGTAAGAGATGCAGATAAACTTGCATATATTGGAAAAAATAGATGGAAAAGATGTATTGGAGAAAATCCAGATGCACTTGATGAAATTATAGAAGTTTATTTACCAATATTAAGAAATAAAATATTAAGATTAAATTATTCAAAAGAATTATTTGATAGAGATATGAATGCTTATGTAAAAGATTATCTAAAAATATGGAAAAAGAGGAGGTCAAAATGAGAGTATTTATAATATGTAGTAAAGCATTTTATAAGGATATAGAACCAATAAAGGAAAAATTAGAAAATATGGGGCATAAAGTAGAATTACCAAATTCATACTATGAAAAAGATGCAGAGAAAAAGAGTTGGGAACTAGGAGAACAAGAACACACAAACTTCAAACAAAAAATGTTTAGAATGAGTAGAGAAAGAATAAAAGAAGTAGACGCAGTATTAGCATTAAATTTTGATAAAAATGGAAAGAAAAATTATATAGGAGGTTCAACATTCCTAGAATTATATGAAGCTTTCATGGAAAATAAGAAAATATATCTATATAATGAAATTCCAGAAGGAATATTATACGACGAAATATCAGGATTTTCACCAATAATAATAAATGGAAACTTAGATTTAGTAAAATAGGTAAAATGATATGAAAAAAATGAATATAATAATGGTATTTAATAAAGAAGAAAATAAAATTCTTATGTGTAAAAGAGAAAAAGAACCATATAAGGGAAAATATAATTTAATTGGTGGAAAAGTAGAATTGGGAGAAGATGAAGTATGTGCAGCATATAGAGAATTAAAAGAAGAAACTGGAATAACGAAGGATGATATTAAACTCATATATTTTATGAATTTGGAATATAAAATAGATGATTTCGAGTTAGAAGTGTTTGTAGGAAAATTAAATAAAGATATAGAATTGGTAGAAGAAATAAATAAACTATATTGGTTTGATAAAAATGCAAATTTCTTTAACATAGAAAAATTTGCAGGAGAAGGAAATATTGGACATATATTGTATAAAGTAGAACAGTGTAAAAATAAAATATTTTAAAAATTAAGGAAAACAAGTAAAAGCTTGTTTTTTCTTTCTTTTGGCTTGAGAAAAAATGTAAAGTATGATATATTAAAATAAGTTTTAGAAAAAATAAGTTTTATGCTAAATTCTACAAATTTAGCATAAAAAAAGAGTATAATAAATATTAGGATGTGTCCCTAAATGGACATTTTGTCCAAAAAGAAACGTCCCCAAAAGGACATGGAGGAAGATATGGAAGAGTTTAAATCAGGTTTTGTTACATTAATTGGAAGAACAAATGTAGGAAAGTCAACACTAATTAATTTGTTGGTTGGTGAAAAAGTTGCCGCAATTGCCAATAAAGTTCAAACAACCAGAACAGCAATAAGAGGAATTGTAAATCGTAAAAATTCTCAAATAATTTTTACAGATACACCAGGAATTCATAAACCTAGAACAAAATTAAATGAAACGATGTTAGATACATCTTTTACAAGTTTAAAAGATGCAGATTTGGTTTTATTTTTAATAGAAGCAACAAGTACTGAAATAGGAAGAGGAGATAGTAGAATATTAGAAAAAATAAAAGAAGCAAAAGCAAAGACTATATTAATTATAAATAAAATAGATTTGGTAAAGAAAGAAAGTTTATTAAAACTAATTGATTTATATAGTAAAGAATATAATTTTGAAGCGGTTATACCAATCTCAGCAACAGAATCAAAATATAGAGATGTTATTTTAGATGAAATAGAAAAGAACTTAAAACCAGGTCCTGCATATTATGATAAAGAGGAATACACTGACCAAACATTAAGACAACTTGCTGAAGAAACAATTAGAGAAAAAGCTTTGAAATTATTACAAGATGAAGTACCACATGGTATTTATGTAGAAGTTCAAAAAATGAAAGAAAGAAAAAATAAAAATGGCGAAGATATTTATGATATAGAAGCAAATATATATTGTTTAAGAGAATCTCACAAAGGAATAATTATTGGGAAAAATGGAGAAATGTTAAAAAGAATAGGAAGAGCAGCTAGAATTGATATGGAAGAAAATTTTGGTGTAAAAGTAAATTTGAAAACTTGGGTAAAAGTAAAAGAAGATTGGCAAGATAATCCATCAATTGTTAATAATTTTAAATTAAAATAAAAAAGCATTTTTTGTATAAAATTATATAAAAAAGCAAAAGATAAGATTAAAGTTAAAACTTTAAAAAAGGAAGTGGGCTTATGATAAAGAAAATAGCTTGGGATACATTTAAAAATACTGGGGATATAAATGCGTATTTAGAATTAAAAGAAATTGAAAATATAGAAAAAAGAATAGTAGAAGAAAAGGATATAAAAGAAAATGGCGAGCATAAAGGTAAATGGAATAATATTGTCTGAAAGCAATTTAGGAGATTTTGATAAAATGCTTACAATGTTAACTCCGGGAATTGGAAAGATTTCATGTGTTGCTAAAGGAGCAAGAAGACCTAAAAGTGCTCTTTTAGCAGGAACACAAATGTTTTGCTTTGGAGAATATTTAATGTATAAAGGAACTAATACATATCATATAAATTCTGTGGAACCTATTGAGATATTTTATAATTTGAGAACAGATTTAGATAAGTTAAAATATGCGGTTCATGTGAATAAAATAGTTCAAGATGTAACACATGAGAATCAGAATTGTTATAATATTTTACAATTGACATTAAATACGCTTTATACAATATCAGAAACTGATAAAGATTTAGATTTTGTATTAAGTGTATTTAAATTGCGACTTCTATGTATATTAGGATTTACTCCAAATATCAAAAAATGTACTAGCTGTGGTGAAGAAAATGATTTAGAGTATTTTAGCATAAAAGATGATGGCTTTAAATGTAAAGCTTGTGGAAAACAAGATAAATCAGCACTTAATATGAGTAAAAGTACTAAAAGTGCAATTTATTATACAATAACTTGTCCTGCAAAAAAATTATATTCATTTAATATAAAAGATGAAGCACTAGAAGAATTTAAGTTAATCACAAAAATATATTTTAATCAAAAACTAGAGAAAGAATATAAGATAGAAGAATTATTTTAAAATACTTGCAAAAAAATAAAATAACAGATATAATAATAAATATAATTAGACAACCAAAAAGAGAAGGGAGCGATTTTTATGAAAATAAAAATAACAGGAAAGGAACTAAAGATAACAGAAGCAATAAACGATTACGTAGAAAAAAAGATGGACAGAATAGATAAATATTTTGAAAATGCAGAAGCTGAAGTTACTTTAAGAACTGAAAAAAATGAACAAATAGCTGAAATAAGTGTTGTAACAGCAAATGGAGAAAAATATAGAGCAGTAACAGAGGATAAGGATATGTATGCTTCTATAGATAAAGATATTGATATATTAGAAGGACAAATAAGAAAAACAAAAACTAAAAAAGAAAAGATGATGAGAGAAGCTTCTATAAAAAATATGGAAACTAATGATGTAAAACATAATGAAGTTGAAAACGAGATAATAAAAACATCTTATTATGAAATTAAACCAATGCACCCAGAGGATGCTGTTTTAAAATTACAAGAGATTCCAACACATAATTTTTTAGCATTTATAAATGTTGAAACTGGTAAGGTAAATGTAGTACATAAATTAAAAGATGGTAAAAATTATGGTTTAGTAGAACCAGAAGCTTAAATAAAGCAAAAGAGCAGAAATTCATTTCTGTTCTTTTATTTTGGTGTAATCAATTTAAAAGAAAAGGCAGGAAATCAAGTCCTGCCTTTATATGTATAAAAGCAAAAATTAACTTCCTACCATTATTAAATATAGGTTAAAAATAAAACTATTTCATATTTCTTTCAGCTTGTTCTATCATTTTTTTAACCATTTGTCCACCTATTTTACCAGCGTCTCTAGCTGAAATGTCTCCATTATATCCGTCTTTTAAGTTAACACCAACTTCACTAGCTACTTCATATTTGAATTTATCTAAAGCTGTCATAGCTTCTGGTACTAATTTTTTGTTTGAAGAGTTTGCCATTGTTTTTTCACCTCCTGTAATATTACAACTAGAAAAAACTTTTGCTTTTTCTACTACTATGATTCTCAAAAAACAAAGAAAATAAACAGGAAATTTTTAGAAAAAAACATTGCAAAAATTAAAAATTATTTATATAATAAAGTCTGGTTAAAAAAGGAGTAGAAATATGTATAAATTAGTCGCAATAGATTTAGATGGAACGATGCTTGATAGTTATGGCATGGTTTCAGAAGAAACTAAGAAAACTATAAAAAAAATAGAAGAACAAGGAGTGAATGTAATAATTGCTTCAGGAAGGCCGATAGATTCAATAAAATCAATTGCAAATGAAATAGATAGTAAAAAATATTTTATTTCTGGAAATGGTGCTATTATTTATGATATGGAAAAAGATAAAATAATATACGAAAAATGTATGACAAAAGAAAAAGTTTTAGAAATAATAAAAATATGTGAAGAAAATAGTATAGCATATAATGTATATACAGAAAAAGAAATCCTGTCAACAGCATTAAAATATAATGTTTTATATTATCATAAAGAAAATTTAAAAAAAGAAGAAAGCAAAAAAACAAAGATAACAATTGTTAAAGATATGTATGAATATGTGAAAAATAAAGAAAATGCAAATTTTTTGAAAATTACAGTATGTGATGAAACAAAATCTGTTTTTAATTCAATAATTAGAAAATTTAAAGAAATAAAAGATATAGAAGTATTAGATGTATCACATATGTCAAGAAAGACTATAAGGCAAGGAACAGAAGACTTTTCTATTGAATATTTTTATACAGAAATTTCTAGAAATAATGTAGATAAATGGTATGCAATACAATATTTAATGGAAAAATTAAATATTAAACAAGAAGAAGTAATGGCAATAGGTGATAATATAAATGACAAAATGATGATAGAAAATGCTGGTTTAGGAATAGCAATGGGACAAAGTACACCTGTAGTAAAAGATGTTGCAAACGATATTGCACCAAGCAATACCGAAGACGGTGTTGCAAAAATATTACAAAAATATTACAGAAATATTAACTTTTGATAACACAGTGTAATTTCATTGATTTTAATCTTACTTTGAGTTAAAATAAAATAGATGGATATTTTGTAAAAAATACACGAAAAATAAATTATAAGGGAGGAATTTGTCATGGCAACAAATCCAATGCAAAGAAAAGCAAGAAACTCATTTTTACTAGGAATGCTAGTAATGTTACTTATTGCAGGAGTAATTATAGCGATATTATTAATGCAATTAATGAATAAAATTCAAGAAGAAAAAGAAAATTTAGCAAATAGTGTAAATGCTTATGTGCTAAATCAAGATGTTAAATCAGGACAAGTTATAACAAGTGACATGTTAACAAAAACAACCGTAAATAAAACATTAGTACCAAGTAATGCTACGAGTGATATAAGTGTTATTGAAAATTATGCATTGCAAGATAAAGAAGGAAATCAGATTGTAACAGAATATAATAATGGAAATCCAATAATGTATATAACAATAGATAATACTAGATATCAAGTTAATGAAGATGAGGGAACAGGAAATCTTTATATTGAACAAAATGGCGAAAGAGAGTATCTAGAATTAGATACAGTTCCAATTGTTGCAAAAGTTAATATGTATGCAAACACATTGATAACTACAGATTTAATTAGTAGAGGAGATAGTGTTGTGCAAGATGATATAAGAAAACAAGAATACAATGTAGTTATTTTACCTATGGATTTAGCAACTGGAGATTATATTGATATAAGATTGATGCTTCCAAATGGACAAGATTTTATAGTTGTATCTAAAAAAGAAGTTGAAATTCCAGTTGTAGGAGGTACAGATTCAGAAGATACAATTTGGGTAAATTTATCAGAAGATGAAATCCTACATATGAGCTCTGCTATAATGGATGCAGCAAGAATTAATGGAGCAAAATTTTATGCAACTAAATATACAGAACCAGGAATGCAAAATGCTGCTACACCAACATATATTGTTAGTGCAGAAAATTCACAATTATTACAAAGAGACCCTAACATATTACAAAATGCAATGGATCAAATTGTTGCAAGATATAATCAAGTAAATAGTGGGGAAACAAGAAATAATATAAATAGTGAAATAGAAAGCCAAGGAGATCAAGCAGAATCAAATTTACAAACGAATATAGAAGAAAGTATTACAAATTCTAAGAATGCAAGAAAAGATTACTTAGAAGGATTATCAGGAACAACAACTACGGATGAGTAGAAAGGAGAATATCATGAAAAAAATAGGGTTTATAGGTGCTTACGATAAAACAGATTTAATTATATATATTGCCAAAATATTAACTATATTAGGAAAAAAAGTATTAGTTGTAGATGCTACACTAAACCAAAAAGCAAGATATATTGTTCCTGTTATAAACCCTACTATGATGTATGTCACAGAATATGAAGAAATCGATATAGCTGTAGGGTTTGCAAATGAAGAAGGAATAAGAAGATATTTAGGAATTTCAGATGGGCAAGAGATGGAGTATGACTTTATGTTTGTAGATACAGATACTCCAGAAGGTTTTGAAAATTATGACTTAGAGAATGCACAAAAAAACTATTTTATAACTTCTTTCGATGTGTATTCACTAAAAAAGGGTTTAGAAGTTTTTACAGGACTTAGAAATGCTATAACTTTAACCAAAGTACTATTTTCAAAAGATATGTTAAAAGAAGAAGACGATTATTTAAATTTCTTATCTCTAGGATATAAAATAATTTGGGATGATTATAGAGTATATTTCCCAATTGAGAATGGAGATTTAAGTGCTATATATGAAAATCAAAGAGTATCTAAAATAAAATTGAAAAAATTAAGTGTACAATATAAAGATGGATTAGCATATTTAGCCCAAGAAATTTTAGGAGATGCTGGAGATTCTAAAGTTAGAAGGGCAATAAAAACAATAGAAAAAGGAGCGTAAAAATGTCAGTTATAACATTTTGGAATAATAGTAGAGAAGAAACAGGCAAGACATCAGCAATAGCTGCAATTGTCACACATATGGCAATCGAACATAATTATAAAATTTTAGTGGTTTCTACAGGATATAAAGATAAAACTTTAGACCGTTGTTTCTGGGAGGAAAGAAAAGTAAAGAAAAATTTAGGACTATTTGGACCAAATACCAATACTGCAATGGAAGAAGGTGTAGTAGGACTAGAGACTATAATAAAAAGTAATAAGCTTTCACCAGAACAAATAACTAATTATACTAAAATTGTTTTTAAAGATAGATTGGAAATATTACCAACATTCAAAGGCGAAAAGTTGGAATATGATGAAATAAAACAATATTATCCTGACATGATAAATTTAGCTAACAATTATTATGATTTAGTATTTGTTGATTTAGATGCTGAATTAGGAGAACAGCTTATAGAAACAATTTTAAATAATTCTAATTTAATAGTAGCAACTTTAAGCCAAAGATTATCTAGTATAAACAATTTTATGAATTTGAGAGAACAAATGCCAATATTGAATTCTAAGAAAACATTATTATTAATAGGAAGATATGATAAATATTCAAAATATACAATAAAGAATATTTCTAGATATATGAATGAAAAGAATAAAGTTTCAACTATACCATATAATACATTGTTTTTTGAATCATGTGAAGAAGCAAAATTACCAGATTTATTCTTAAGACTTAGAAAAATAGATGAAGAAGACAGAAATGCGTTTTTTATGTCAGAGATAAAAAGAACATCAGACAATATTATTTATAGATTACAAGACCTAGCTATGAAGAGGTAAGGAGGGTGGAAAAAACATGACAATAACAAATATTCTACTAACAATTGTTGTGTTACTTGTTGCTGGATATACAGTTTTTTACATCATAAAGAAAAAGAAAAATGCACAAGTAGAAGAGAAAATAAATGTAGATGATAAAACTTATACCATAGAGATGATGATTGAATTTGTTAAGAAAAGATTAGATGAAATCACAAAAATAAATCTATATGATATAGGGCTATCAGAAGAAGAATTAAAAAGAAGAAAAAACAAGAAATATGAATTGAAAAAAGCCCTAAAAGGTTGTACATATGGAGATGTAAATGATAAAAGATATGTAAAAGAATTAATATATGATTTATTAGAAAAAGAATATGGTGTAACAGAGACAAATATATCAAAAGCAATTCCTTTTGATATTCCATCATTACTTACAGCACAGGATAAATTTGATATTTTAATTTGTGTTTATAAGAAAGAATTTGGTTATGAAGCTTTGACAGAGCTAATAAAAAAATATAACTTAGCAGAATTAAAATATGTCGAAGGTGAAACAAAACCTTGTTATGTAATAACATCAGATGAGATAGAAAGTATATTTGAAAAAGAAAATGTTGTATTATCATTTTCTGATAAATTAAATGTAGTTGTACAAAGGATATATCAACAATATAAAGGATATAGTAGTATAGATGAAGTAAGAGATATGAATATAGATGGTGTTTCAGGTGGTGTTTCAGGACTTCCTGAAAGTTTCTTAAGCCAAGTAGCACAAACAGATGGTGGAGATTACTTAAATCAAATTCAAGAGCATAAAGTACCAAGAGCTTGTGATAGTATTTGGATATTCTTCCAAGGTAAATCTATACGTTTAGCATTCCTTTCATTTGGAACTGAAGCTGAATTAAAAAGAGTTTGTCAAAATATTTATAAATATAATAACCCAGGACAATTATCAGACACAAATGGTTATAAAATAAATGAAATGAAAGATGGTTCTCGTGTCGTTGTTGTTAGACCGAGTATGTCAGAGACATGGGCATTCTTTGTAAGAAAGTTCGACGTTAAACGTTCAACTTTGGAGCAATGGTTTAAAGGAGAGCCAGGTAGTGATGAATCAATCGAATTATTAAAATATTTAGTTAAAGGAGCAAGGATTATATCAATCACTGGTGAGCAAGGTTGTGGTAAAACAACAATGCTAATGGGTATGATAGAAAATATTTACGAAACAATGAACATAAGGGTTCAAGAGACAGCATTCGAGCTTCACTTAAGAAAAATATACCCAACAAGAAACATTTTAACATTTAGAGAAACAGAGACAATTTCTGGACAGGAAGGTTTGGACGTTCAAAAGAAAACAGATGGTTCTGTAAATATCATTGGTGAGGTTGCAACAGACCACGTTGCTGCTTGGATGATACAAGCTGCACAGGTTGCATCAAAATTTACATTATTTACACACCATGCTAAGACATTTCCAAACTTAGTAACAGCACTTAGAAACTCAATGCTTAGAATTGGACAATTCAATAATGAGAAAACAGCAGAAGAGCAAGTTGTACAAGTATTAAACTTTGATATACATTTAACAAAAGACTTTAGAGGAAAAAGATATGTAGAAAGAATAACAGAATGTATACCAGTAGAAGAAAAAAATGAATATACATTTGACTATAGAAAAGAAAAAACATTGGAAGGCAAATTTGATAAATTTTTCGATAATGCAACACATTATTTTGAAAAAGTTACAGATAAAAAATTATATACATATAGAAATATATTAGAATATGTGGATGGCGAATATAAAATAACAAATCCAATAACAGAAAACAACTTAAGAGAAATGAGAATGAACATGGATGCATCAGATGTTGAAGCATTTGATAAGTTCGTTGAGAGACATTGGGGAAATAAACTAGAAAAAGAAACAGTTGAAGTATCAGCAGTACAAGATGATAAAGCAAAAAAAAGAGGAAGAAAGAAAAAAACAGAAGTATAAAGGAGGTGCTATCTTAAGTGGATAATCAAATGATTTATTATATAATGGGCGGTGCAGGAGCAGCATTTGTTATTATAATACTTATTTATGTAATTTTATCTAAAAAGATGCAAACCTCTGAATATAAGAGAATTCAACGTTTACAACAAGGTACTAAACAAAAAAGCTTTTCAACAGAAATATTATTTCAAAAATTATATCTTACATATATAAAGATTCCTTTTATAAAAAGATATGTGTTGAAAATAAGAAGAAGACTAGAAATTATAAATATTGATGATGAATATAACACAAGAAAAGGAACAGCAAAAATTTTAACAAAATCATTTGCAATAATAATTCCGATTATGCTTGTTACGTTGATTCTTACATCTAGCAATTATTTACTTATGTTTATATTATTAATATTTGAATTATTTATGATTGATACATTTATTGATGGTTCTGTTGATAAAATAGATAATAAAATATTAAAAGAGCAAATAGATTTCTTTTCAGAAATAAGACATGCTTACCACGAGTACAATATGGTTGAGGAAGCAATATATCAGGTATCTCAAGATGATGAAAAGGAAATTTCAAGACAAGGTGAAAAAATATACGAAATATTAATTTCAGATGACCCTGAAATGGAACTAGAAAAATATTATGATGTAGCACCAAATAGCTTCTTAAAAGAATTTGCTGGTATATCATATTTAACTAAAGAATTTGGTGATAGAAAAGTAGATGGTGCATCTTTATATTTAAAGAATGTTAACAATATAACTCAAGAAATGCAACTTGAAATTTTAAAAAGAGATAAATTAAACTATGTATTTCAAAGTTTGTCAGTAATTTCAATTGCACCAGTATTATTACTAGAACCATTAAAAAGTTGGTCTATATCAAATTTCTCATTTACAGCTAGTTGGTATTTAGGAAAACCTGGAATGATAGTACAAATAATTATACTTATACTAACTTTTGTATCATACATATTAGTTAGAAAATTGAAAGATAATGGTTCAACTGCAATGAATACCAAAGATACAGAAAATCCATGGCAAGAGAGATTATATAAAAAGAAACCAATCAAGAAAATTGTTGATTTATTTATACCAAAAGATGGAACAAAAGAACGTAGAAAGATTACAAAATTATTAAAAGATGCAGCTTCATCACAAAAAATACAGTGGCTTTATATAAATAGAATTGGTTTAGCAATAGTTACATTTTTTGCATCAATTATAATTTTTACACAATTGCATCAAGTGGCAATTAACTATGTTTATACAGAGCCGACAACCGATTATGATATTATAGGAGGTTTATCGGAAAAAGATGAAGAAAAAGCAATGGAAGTAACTGAACAGGACAATAAAATTTTGGATAGATTTAGGGGAAAAATAAATACAACACAAGATCAAATTAGAATGGCAGTGGAAGATTTAGACTATTATGCAGATGCAGAAGATGCAGATATAGATGCTGCAGCAGAAAGAATATATAATAAGTTACAAATAGTTAATAGTGAATATTTACAATGGTTTGAATTATTACTAGCGTGTGTATTTGCAGTTATTGGTTATATGGCACCAATTTGGATTTTATATTTCCAAGTTAAGATGAGACAGTTAGAGATGGAAGATGAAGTAATGCAATTCCAAACAATTATAATGATGCTTATGAGAATTGAAAGAGTAAATGTTGAAATGATTCTAGAATGGCTAGAAAGATACTCAAATATATTCAAGACACCAATTTCAAAATGTGTTAATAACTATGAATCTGGTGCATGGGAAGCACTAGAACAAATGAAAGATGAAGTTACATATTTACCTTTAATTAGGATAATTGAAAGTTTACAAGCAGCAGTAGAGAAAATACCAATTAGAGACGCTTTTGATGAGTTAGATTCAGAAAGAGATTACTATCAAGAAAAGAGAAAAGAATCAAATGAAAGATTAATAAAGAGAAAAGGAATGATAGGAAAAGTAATTGGTTTTGCACCAATGGTATGTATGTTTGTTGGATATTTAATTGTACCTTTAGTATTTATAGGTCTAACAAGTATGTCATCATCATTCCAGACAATGACTTCTTCATCAGCATCTTAATTGAACTTTAAGGAGGATTAGTTTATGGAAAATGCATCAAAAGCACTCATAATGGCAGGAAGTGTATTAATAGCATTATTGATAATAGGGGCATTAATATTAATGTTTAATAGCTTATCAAGTTATCAAAAAACTAATGTTGAAGGAACACGTTCTTCACAAATTGTAGAATTTAATAACCAATATGATACATATGATAGAAAAAATGTTAGAGGTAGTGATTTATATTCTTTATTAAATAAAGTAATAGATTATAATAGAAGACAATCAACAGAAGGAACTGGAAGTACAGATAGAGGTTCAGAACTTGCTTTTGAACCTATGACAATAACTTTTACAATGACTAATGATGATTTGAATCAGTTAAGTGCTGATGGAGAAAAAAGACTTATAAGAAGTAGTAGTTATACAATAGATAAAACTACTAATAAATTTGAAGATGAAATAAAAGATAAAATAAATGAGTTAGAAAGTGAATATGGTTCTGATTCATTAGCAAATTTAACAACAGCTTTAACAGCAATATTTATTGATGATACAAGTAGTGATAGTGCAAAACAAGATGCAATTTCTAAATTTAATTCAGCATCTAAAAAAGTAGAAGTAGAAGAATGGGAAGATATTGCCCAAGATAGCACAATTAGAGAAGATGTTTATACTTACTATGAATATATACAATTTAAAAGATTATATTTTGATTGTACAAATGTAGAATATAATAATCAAACAGGCAGAATTGTAAAAATGGAATTCAAATCAAATGGAAAATTTAATTAGTAGGAGTTAGAATATGGAAAATGCATCAAAGGCTTTACTTATGGCAGCAGGAGTTTTAATAGGATTATTAGTATTATCTTTAGCAGTATATTTATTTGCAACATTTGGTGCAACTTCTGCTGAACTGCATAAGCAAAATGATGCCGATAGAATAAATCAATTTAATACACAATTTACTCAATATGAAGCTAAAAATAGTGTTACAATATATGATATTGTTACTGTTGCAAATTTGGCTAAAGAGAATAATACTGAATATGAACTTACAAGCCAAACAGATGGCAATTTCTATGTAACAGTCAATGCTACAGGTATAGGGTCAGGTGGCTCAGAAACACATTTAGAAAAAATGTCTGATGAAGATATGCAAAATCTTTTGAGAAATGAGCCTCAAGTATCATATACTGATGAAGATGGAAGTACATATCAAGCATTACCAACGTATAAATGTAGTGTGACTATAAATCCAAATACAGAAAGAGTAAGTGTTGTACAGTTTACAAGAAATGATTAGATGAGGAAATGAAAATGAAGAAAATAGCAATATTTTTCTTAATAATAGTAATTATTATAGTAGGAATTTCTTATATGTATTTAAATTATAAAGCAAATTATCATGAGGCTCAAAGGGAAAATAATCAATTTGAAAGCTATTATAACGAAGAATTTTATGGAGCTGATGTTGTAACAATTGTAAATAAAGCTTATGATAATAATTTAACAAATAGTGTCCAAAAAGATGATAAAGGAAAATTTATTGAAAATGAAACAACATCAATTAAAATTGATTTAAAAATGCTAGATACAGATAAAACTTATGATATGGAGACTCTTTATAGTGGAGGAATGGACAAATTTGCTAAATATTATAATAATATAAAATTTAAATGCACAAAGATAGAATATCATAAAAAAACTCAAAAAGTTAAATACATGTTAATAGAACAAATTACAGAATAAATTTTTAAATTAGTTATTAAAATTACCAATAATAATTGGTATATGAATAAAAACAAAAGTAAAAAATATAAGGAGGGTATTATTATGGAAAATGCGTCAAAAGCATTAATTATCGCAGGTGCAATATTACTTGCAATTTTAATTATATCATTAGGAATAATGATTTATAATCAAGCATCAGGAGTAGTAAACAATAATTCAATGACAGAGGTACAAGTAACATCATTTAATGGAAAATTTGACCAATATTTGGGAGATAAAATAAGAGGAGCAAATGTTAATGCATTAGTAAGTGCAGTAAATACAAATAATATGTCAACAGATGACTCAACAGAACAAATTACACTTACAGGAGATACAGCTATTACAGAAGGTGCTACAGCATCATCAGGAAATTATAAAAAAGGAGCTAAAACAGGTTCAACATATAAAGTAGAAGTGACAAAATATACACAAGGTGGATTAATTAGTGAAATAAAAATAACTGAAAATACTTAGTATAATTAAATAAAATTTTAAAGGAGGATATTATTATGGAAAATGCGTCAAAAGCATTAATAATCGCAGGTGCAATATTACTTGCAATTTTAATTATATCATTAGGAATAATGATTTATAATCAAGCAGCAGGAGTAGTAAACAATAATTCAATGACAGAAGTACAAGTAACATCATTTAATGGAAAATTTGACCAATATTTGGGAGATAAAATAAGAGGAGTAAATGTTAACGCATTAGTAAGCGCAGTAAATACAAATAATATGTCAACAGATGACTCAACAGAACAAATTACACTTAAAGGAGATAGTGCTATTACAGATGGTGCTACAGCATCAGCAGGAAACTATAAAAAAGGAGCTAAATCAGGTTCAACATATAAAGTAGAAGCAACAGATTATACAGAAGGTGGATTAATTAGTGAAATTACAATAACCGAAAATAGTGGTAGTTAGAAGGGAGGTAGATATTTATGGAAAATGCAGCAGAAGCTTTACAAATGGCAGCAGCAGTTTTAATATTTGTTTTGGCATTATCCATAAGTATCAATGCCTTTGGAGAAGCCAGAATTACTGCAGAAACAATTTTAAATTATCAAGATAAAGAATATGATTATACTTATGTAGAAGAAAATACAGATGCAGATGGAAATGTATCAACTGAGAGAATAGTGGGAATAGAAACAGTTATACCATCTATATATAAAGCATATAAAGAACATTATAAAATAGTATTTGAAAATATAGGTGATGATGGTGTATATACTGCAACTGATGAGCATGGAAATCGACAAGTTGTCAATTCAATAGATTTGCAAAATGAGTCATTAGGTTCAGAAGAGCAAAGACTTCAATTTATAAATGCTTTAATTTATGGTAGCAGATTAGATAATTTTATTGATATTAAAGAGAATTTTGCAAAAATCTCACGAGTATACTTGAATGATACGGGAATTTATGATAAAATAATAAGGAGTAAAGTAAAAGAAAATATAGGAATTTTTTATGAAGATGAAGCAACTTCAGATGAAGATTCTACATCAGATGATGAAGAGTCTGATGTTCCAGATGCAAATAAAACAACTAAAAGAGTAATTACTTATACATTATTATAAAATCTGGACAAGTTCCAGTAAGGAGGATAAAATGGGAGATACGTTAATTACAGTAATAGCTATAGTATTGGCTGCAGTTTTAATGTTTGTGTTTCCACTAATGACAATGTCTGATAGGACAGATGATGTATCACAATTAGCGGTAGAAGCTGCAACAACTGAATTTGTAGACGATGTAAGAACTACAGGAAGAATTTCAATGGATAAATATAGTAAATTTGTAGAACAAATTTCAGCAACTGGAAACAGTTATGATGTTGAAATGGAAGCTCAAATACTAGATGAAAACCCAGGAAAGAAAACAACACAGACACCATCTACTAAAATAGGAGAGAATGTTTATTATACAATGTATACATCTCAAATAATGGATTCCATAACTCCAGGTTCTGATGGTAGAACTAAAGTATTAGCATTAAAAGAAGGAGATATGTTTTCAACAAGTGTAAAAAATACAAATTCAACATTATCTCAACAACTTAAGAACTTTTTCTATTCAGTAACAGGAAATGATACATATACAATTGCAGCGGAACATGCTGGCATAGTTACAGCCAACGGAGCTGGAAATTAAAAAAATTACTTTTTGGCTTGTAATAATTATTATTACAAGCTAATTTTATTAATACAAAAGGAAAGAATAAATTATGAAATATCAAAGTTTAGCGGTAATATTTATTATAATTATGTTGCCAATATCTATGGTTTTAACTTCATATGTGCAAAATCAAGTTAAGACATTGGAATTACAAATATCATATGATACTAAATTAACAAATGCGACATATGATGCTTTAAAAGCATTCCAATTAAATGCTTTTAATAGTAGCACGTCAGATATTGCTAATTCAAAATTAAGAGATATAGAAGCATCTGTTAATACATTCTTTAATTCAATGGCTAGTAATTTTAATATGGCTCGGATATAATAAAGATATATTGCAGAGTTATGTCCCAGCAGTTGTTTATACAATGTATGATGGATTTTATATTTATTCGCCATTTACCAATACACTTGATGAAGAATCTCAAGAAGAATCAGTAACATACGAAAATGGAGAAAAAATATATGGTTTAAAACCATATATATTTTATAGCTGTAGATATCAAACAGGTGGTATAGATGTTGTAATAACATATTCATTGGATAATTATATAACAGTACAAGGAGTAATAAATGGTGAATCAGTGTATAGATATGGATATTTAATAGAGCCATCAAACATAACTGGTTCAGGAGATAATATAAGTTATAGAGGTGTTCGAATTTCTCCATCAGAAACATTAACAGAAAATGTGGGATTTGTACAAGAAGATGGAAGTTTTAGAGAAATTCAAAATTGTCCATATGTTAGAATAAATGGAGTTAAATATTATAAAGATGGTGATACATGGTTTTCAATTTTAAATGGTCAAAGACAAGACTTTTTAGAATCAACAATCAGTGAACAAGACCATTCAGGAATAAGATATTATCAACAAGCTAGAGACTTTACAAATTGGGTTGAAAGTAATTTAGGAGATTTAACAGGTGCAGATGCTAGAGATATTGTAACAGGAAGACAAATTGAAGGTCTAGGAAATTATGAAATATTTGAAAGTGAAAGTGCTTCAACTGGCAAATCAATAGAAGACCCAAATTCTAATTTTAATATGCAAAGACAAGCTATAATACGTTATTCAATTGAAAAAAATTTATCTGTAGCAATAGCAAATTATAATAGATATGCTTCAGACACAAGTGCAAATTTCCAAATGCCAAAATTACAAGAAGATGAATGGGAAAGAATAATAAATAATATTTCTATAATAAGTTTTATGCAAGGATTAAGCATTGGTGGAAAACTTTATAATGGTTATTCAATTGTAACTAATACAGTAAACGAGGAAGTTGTAAATACAGACTCAATATATTTAATAACATCTGATGGTCAATATCATAAACCAACTGATAATGACGTCGGAACAAATGTAACAGGTGCATATTTAAATATGGATTTTGAAAGAAAAACAGTTGCAACTAGTACGGAAGGAACATATTATTATTATTCACATAATGAACTGGGATGTTATTCATCAGTAGTTAGTCAGACAGGAGTAGATGTACCAGAAAATATATATGAATATATGGCAGAAAAAGGTGGTGCTGCTGCACAAGCATATTTTACAGCACTTGGAAGAGAGCGATATAGCATGTATAAAACTAATAATAATTATGAAGAATTAATGGATGAATATAGTGAATAACTGTATAGAAAATAAAAAAAAGTAAATACTAATAATAGCAAATTTAAGGAGAAATTTATGAAAAGATATTTGAAAATGCTATTATTAGTATTTTTTTTGATAATTATTTTTTGTTATACTTTAGCAATTGGAAAAATTCCTAATAAAATAGTTTTATTTGAAGGAGAAAACATATCTATGAAAACTTTATTAGGATTAGAAATTAAAAATACAGTTGAAACATTATCAAATAATGAAGAAAAAATAAATGATGGAATAGGAAATAAAAAATTAGAAGTAAGTTTATTTGATATATTTAAAATAAAAGATGTTGATGTAAATATAATTCCAAGAACAAAGGTAATACCAGTAGGAAATATTGCAGGGGTGAAACTATATACAAATGGAGTATTAGTAGTTGGAATGTCAGAAATTGAAGGGGAAGATAACAAAAAATATAAACCTTATGAAAACACAGGAATAGAAGAAGGAGATACAATAATAAAAGTAAATGATACACATATAAATTCAACAGATGATTTAATTGAATGTGTTAATATGTCAAATGGAAAAGAAGTAAAAATAAAATATTTACATGATGAAGAAACTAAAGAATGTAGTATAACACCAGTAAAAAGTATGGATAATGAATATAAATTAGGACTTTGGGTTAGAGATAGTGCAGCAGGAGTGGGAACAGTTACATTTTATGAGCCAGAAACCAAAATATTTGGAGCTTTAGGACATGGAATAACAGATATAGATACAAATGAATTAGTTAATATATCATCAGGAGAATTTGTAACAACAAGAATATTAAATATAACCAAAGGAGAAAGAGGAAATCCTGGAAAAATTCAAGGAACAATAGAAGACCAAACAAAAATAGGAACAATTAGTAAAAATACAAGATTTGGTATATATGGAACAGTTGAAAATTTATCTAGTTTAAATATAGATACATCAAAAGAAATGGAAGTTGCAACGAGAGATGAGATAAAAAAAGGAAAAGCAACTATTTTGTGTAGCCTTGATAATGGGAAAGCTAAAGAATATGAAATAGAAATAGAAGAAATTTATAAAGATAATAATTATAATAATAAAAGTATGGAAATAAAGGTAACAGACCAAGAATTACTTAATAAAACAGGAGGTATAATTCAGGGAATGTCTGGTTCTCCTATAATTCAAAACGGAAAATTTATCGGTGCTATAACTCATGTTTTAGTAAATGAACCAGAAGAAGGTTATGGAGTTTTTGCAGATATAATGTTAAAACAATCAAAAGAAGTAAATTAAATTTAAGAGTATAAAAAAATAACAGTAATATCTAATTTTACTGTTATTTTTTACTAAAATTTTGTCGAATAAAAGTTAAAAGAAATTTTAATAAAGACATTGACATAAATATAATATGGTGGTATTATAAGTACACTTTAGTTCAAATAATTATTTCGTATTGGAAATGTCTTTCCAAAATTCAATTAATTAAAAATAAAAGAAAAGAGGTAGATAATAGAGAAAAAACGAGGAAATACAAAAATGATATTTAATTTACTTTAAAATAAAACTTGACTTTACAATATATTACAATTATAATAGAGGTGCATAAAAAGTATGTATATATTTACATATAAAGATTATTTAAAATATGTAGAAAATGAAGAAAAAAGAAATAGAATAGAAAAATTAGCAAAAGAAAGTGAAGAACAATTAGAAAAAAGTAAAACAAAAGTAGACAAAAAACACGATAAAATGTTTAAAAATATATTATCAAAAAAAGAGGAAGCAGTAAAATTTATAAATAGAAAATTTAATTTAAATATAAAGGTAGAGGAAGTAGAAGTATATGATAAAGAATTTATAAATAAGGGAGGAAGATTACTAGAAGCAGATATAATATATAAGATAAAAAGTAAAAAAATATTTTTCTTAATAGAACATCAAACTAAAAAAGATTATTATATGGCATATAGAATATTAAATTATGAAATAGAAATAATGAGAACATGTGAAGCAAAGAAAAGAGGAGAAAAAGAGGCAATAGTACTAGCAACAGTAATATATACAGGAGAAGGAAAATGGAATGCAAAAACAAAGATAAGGGAATTACAGGAAGATTTTTACACAGAAGAAAGAGAAATACAAACATTAGGAAATTATATAGTGGAGGATATAAATAATTATACTAAAGAAGAATTATTAAAAAGTAAAAGTCTATTATATAAGGCAATGTATTTGGAAAAATCAAAGGGAATAGAAGAGTTTTTAGAAAGTGCTAAAGAAGTATTTAAAAGAATAACAAAAGAAGAAAGAGAACAAATGAATGAAATAGTAAGAATAACATTATCAGGAAATATGGAAAATGAAGAAATCGAAGAAATAATAAAAGAATTAAATAAAGGAGGAGATGAATATATGTTAGCAGTAAAAGAAAGAATAGATGCAGAATTTAAAATGCATGAGAATATAGGAAGAAAAGAAGAAACAATAAATTTAGCAAAGAAAATGTATAAAGAAAAAATAAATATAGAAACAATTGTAAAAATAACGGGGTTAAAAAAGGAAGAATTTATATAAAATAATATGATTAACAAATTAAATAAAAGGAGATGAATATATGTTAGCAGTAAAAGAAAGAATAGATACAGAATTTAAAATGCATGAGAATATAGGAAGAAAAATAGGCAGAGAAGAAGGAAA
The DNA here is from genome assembly GCA_944386195.1 of uncultured Clostridia bacterium. Taxonomy (GTDB): domain Bacteria; phylum Bacillota; class Clostridia; order TANB77; family CAG-508; genus CAG-269. Next base: position 11,206 of record CALXAD010000001.1, on the reverse strand, counting down.
AGAAGAAGCAATAAATTTAGCAAAGAAAATGTATAAAGAAAAAATAAATGTGGAAACAATTGTAAAAATAACAGGAATAGAAAAAGAAAAATTTGTAAAAGTCTAGTAAAACCTAGACTTTTTATTATTTTTTATATATAATATATCCAAATAAAAAATTCGGAGGTTTTCATCATGTATGAAAGAAGTGCAATAGTTTTAGAAAGTTATTTTGAAGGAGTTTTAGGTTTTAATAAAGAAAATAATTTGAAATCTAATTACGAAAATTACAACAGATTAATAGAAAAAATAGGAGAATACCAAAGAATTATTAATGAAGAGGATGATGTAATAGGAAAATTTGACGAAGTAGCTTCAGAAATAGAGCAAATTCAAAAAGCACAAAATAAATTACATGAAGTAAATTTGAGATTAGAAGAAGAAAGAAATAATCTTTTTAATGACTTAAGTGAGAATCCAAGTACTTTAGATCAAAAACTTCAAGAGATAGAAGATAATTTTGATAAAAATAATGAAAAAATAAAAGAATTAAGGGTAAAGTATGTAAAAGCAATAGTTATATTTACAGAAAGACAGAAAGAAAGAAATAAATATGCAAGAATTCATAGAACTACAGAAAGTGAATATTTAGATACAATAAAAGAAATAAGTGCTAAATTTTCAGAAATGAATGTAAAAGCAATAGAAAATATAAAAAGATTTATGAGTTCAGACAATGAGGAAGAAAAAAATAATATTGTAAATAAAATGTTGAAAAATGGTAAAAATGAAAGAGTACCATTTAATGTAGAAGTTATGAAAAAAGCAGTTGAAGTAAGAACAAAAATTGCTAAAAAAGAAGCTGAATTATATATTACTATTTTTGAAAAAATGAAAAAACTTTTAAGTGAAGTAAATAATGATTCATTAAAACTTACAAAATTTGAAAAAGTAGCAAGAGATGTAAATGTAAAATTATCATTTTTAAATGCTGAAAAAGAATATATAGTAGGATTTTTAGATAATGAAAGAATGACAGCAATGAATGGTAAAAAAGTACATGATAAATTAATGGAAGAAGCATGCAAAAATTTTGATTTAGATATAGAACAAATAAATAAATTATATGAATTATTAATAAGAGAAACAACAAAAAAAGCAACAAAAAAAGCATATAAAGAGTTGTATAATAAAAACTATTTAAAAGATATAGAAGAAAAAGAAAGAGACTTTGAAGAAGAAGTAACAAATATAAAAATAAATATGGGAACAGTTATAAACTCTAATTATTGGAGAATAGAAGGAATAAAAAATATATATAATGTATTTCAAGAAGAAGTAAGCGAAAAATTTGAAAAAGATTTATCAGAATATAGGATAGAAGAAGAAAATCCAATAATAGAAAATGAAAATAAAGAAGAAATTTATAATAATGGCGAAAATTATGATGATTATGAGTATGATGACGAAAATGATTATGAAGATGTAGAATTTGATGATGAAGAAGAAAGTAATTACGATGAATATGACGAAGATGATGACTATGAAGATGAAGATTTGGAATATGATGATGAATATGAATATGATGATGATGAATTTGATGACCAGGAACAAGAAGAGATTATAGAAGATGATGGAGAAATAACTGAAGAAAAAATTGATGAGTTAATAAGAGAAAGTAGAAAAGAAAAAAGTAAGAAGAATGAAAAGCAGGAAAAAGGACTATTTGGCAGATTATTTAAAAAATAGGAGGATAAAATGATAAAAATAGAAAATGTTTCAAAATCTTATGTGAAAGGTAAAAAATCAATAGATAATCTAAATTTAGAAATAAAAAATGGTGAGATATTTGGATTCTTAGGACCAAATGGAGCAGGAAAAACAACAACAATAAAAATGATAACAGGAATATTAAACCCAGATGAAGGAGATATATTTATAGACGGAAAAAGCATTCAAAAAGAACCTTTAGAAGCTAAGAAGAATTTTGGATTTGTACCAGATAGTCCAGATATGTTTTTAAAATTAAAAGGAATAGAATATTTGAATTTTTTAGCAGATATATATGAAGTGCCAAATGAAAAAAGAAAAGAAAGAATAGAAACACTAACTAAAAAGTTTGAAATATATGATGATTTAAACAGTGAAATACAAAGTTATTCACATGGTATGAGACAAAAAATAGTAATATGTGGAGTTTTATTAAATAATCCTAAAAATTGGATATTAGATGAACCAATGACAGGTTTAGACCCAAAATCATCATATGATTTAAAAGAAATGATGAGGGAACATGCAAAACAAGGAAATACAGTATTTTTCTCAACACATATATTAGAAGTTGCAGAGAAACTTTGCGATAGAGTTGGAATAATAAATAAAGGTAAATTGGTTTTTGTTGGTACTTTTGAAGAAATGAAAGACAAATTTAAAGAAAATGCATCTTTAGAGCAATTATTTTTGGAGATTACAGATGATGAAAAATAAAGTAGTAGCATTAACAAAAGTATTTTTAAAAAATTCATTTCAAAATATAGAAACATCAAGTAGCAAGAAAAATAAAGCTAATTCAAAATCAATATTAATTTTATATGCAATAGTATTTTTGTATTTAGCAGGGATAGTTGGATTTTTTAGTTATAATTTAGTAGAAGGATTAATAAAAATACAGCAAGAAGAGGTGTTTTTAGGATTAATACTTTTAGTAATTGGAATATTTGTGTTAATACAAACAATATTTTCAGCAATTAGTTTATTGTATTATTCAAAAGACAATGAATATATATTACCTTTACCAATAAAACCAAGCCAAATAATAATGGCAAAAACGAATGTATTATTAATTACAGAATATTTTATAGTAGTAATAATAGGATTAATACCACTTATTATATATGGAATTTTAACATCAGCAAATATATTTTATTATATTTCTATGATAATAACTTTATTGGCATTTCCAATAGTACCAATATTAATTTCTAGCTTACTAGTATTAATAGTTATGAGTTTTGCCAAATTTACTAAAAATAAAAATAGATTTCAAGTAATTGCTACAATTATTTTGATAATAGCCATATGTTTAATTTCTTTTAAAACAAATGACATGGAAGGTTCACAAGAAGAATTAATAGAAATGGCAACAAAAGCAAATGGTTTAGTAGAAATGATAAGAGATGCTTTTCCGACATTAGGAATGGCAATTGAAGCTTTAGCAAATAATTCTTATTTAAATTTAATAGAATTAGTATTAGTAACAGCTATATTGTATTTGATATATATTGCAGTAGGACAAAAACTATTCTTAAGAGGAGCAGTAGGCAGTCTATATAGTGGTAAAAGGACAAAAACAGCAATTAATGAAAAAATAGCATTTAAAAGAAGTTCTTTATCTAAAACTTATATAGGGAAAGAATTTAAAACATTAATTAGAAATCCAATATTTTTTATGCAATGTATAATGCCAGCTATTTTATTTCCAATATTAGTAATAGTATTATCTTTTGCTGGAATGCACACAGAACCAAATACTGATATAGTTCAAATAGCAAGAATGCTACAAGAAAAAACATCAATATATTTAGGAATGGCAATATTAATGATTATACAATTTTTCTCAATGTTTATATATATATCAGCAACAGCAATATCAAGAGATGGCCAAAATGCAGTATTTATGAAATATATTCCTGTGCTATTAATAAAACAAATAGATTATAAAGTTATGCCAAATATTATAATGACAACAATAATGGGAATAATTTCAATTGTAATTGCACAATATTTATTTTTAATGCCAATATTGTATTTAATATTAATAACAATAGCAATGATTTCAATGGGAATGTTACAAAGTTATCTAATGATTATAGTTGATTTAAAGAAACCAAAATTAGATTGGAATTCAGAATATACAGTTGTAAAACAAAATATGAATTTAATATGGCCAATGATTTTAGGAGTTGCAAATATAACAATAATAGGAGTTTTATCTTATATATTAGGAAGTTTTATGAATAGTTATATAATAATAGGTTTATTAATCTTAATATATTTAGGATTAACAATGCTTGTTAGAAAATATATAGAAAAAAATATAGATAAATTATTTAGAAAAATTTATTAGAAGAAGCAATTGCTTCTTCTATTTTAAAAATATTAAGGAGAGAATAGTATGGTTTTAATATTTTTTTACATAGAAAAAGAAAATAGATTTTTAATCCATAAATGTGAAAATAAAGAAGCATTAAAATATGGAGATTTCTTAAACTTTCCAGAGAGTCACATGGAAATATGGGATAAGTATTATTATAAAAAATATGGAGTTGATTTTGACTATTTCCCAAGAGGAAGAGTTGTTTATAATATAAATAAAAAAATCTATTATATATATCATGATAAATGTATTAAAGATTTAAGTGAAATATTAAAATATTATGAGAATGAAAAATATAAAATATGTACAGATTACCATTATAAATGTAGTAAATGTAATAAAAATTATCTTTTTTAGGAGTGTTGTATGGAAGATATAGAAATTGCTAAAAAAATAGAAAAAGCTGGCGGAAGATTATATTTAGTTGGAGGAGCATTACGTGATGAATTTTTAGGAAAAGAAGTATATGACAAAGATTATTGCGTAACAGGTTTAACAGATGAAGAATTTATAAGTTTGTTTCCAGAAGCAATTATAAAAGGAAAATCATTTAAAGTATATGAAATAAATAAGAAAGAAATAGCTTTGGCAAGAAAAGAAACAAAAACAGGAAAAACTCATAAAGATTTTAAAATAAGAACAAATAAAAATATATTAATAGAAGAGGATTTAAAGAGAAGAGATATTACAATAAATGCTATAGCACAAGATGTATTAACCAGAGAGATAATAGACCCATTTGGAGGAGAAAAAGATTTAAAAAATAAAATAATAAGAGCAACAAGTGAAAAGTTTGTAGAAGACCCTTTACGAGTATATAGAGTAGCTAGGTTTGCTGCTAAATTACAATTTAATGTAGAAGAAAAAACAATTAAAATGATGCAAAATATAAAAGATGAATTGAAATACTTACCAAAAGAAAGAGTGTTTATGGAATTTAAGAAAGCATTAGAAACAAATAAGCCATCTATATTCTTTGAAGTATTAAAAAAAGCACAAGTTTTAGATATACATTTTATGCCAATATATAAATTAATAGGAGCAATTCAACCTGAAAAATATCATCCAGAAGGAGATAGTTATAATCATACAATGATAGCATTAGATAAATCATGTAAAATGACAACAGATTTAAAAATTAGATTTAGTGTATTAGTTCATGATTTAGGAAAAGGAGAAACACCCAAAGAAGAATATCCACATCATTATAATCATGAAAAAAGAGGAGTAAAAATAGTTGAAGATTTTTCTTTAAAATTGGGTGTTCCAAAAGCTTGGGAAAAATGTGGTAAAGTAGCTTGTTTAGAACATATGAGAGGTGGAATTTTTTATAAAATGAAGTCATCAAAAAAAGTAGAATTTATTGAAAGAATAGATAAAACACTACTTGGTTTGCATGGGCTTCAAATAGTTGTAAACTGTGATAAATCTAGAAATGATGAAATAGAAAAAGAAAAATATGATTTTGAAACTATAGGAAAAAGATGTTTAGAAGAAGTAACAGCCAAAAAATTAATCGAAAAATACAATCTAAAAGCAGGAAAAAACTTAGGAGAAAGACTACACCAAGAAAGAGTAGAATGGATGAAAGCATTGACAAAATAGGAAAAAAATGCAATAATAGATAGGTGTAATAAAAAAGAAAAGAGGAATTTAAAATGAGTAAATATTATTTTACATCAGAAAGTGTAACAGAAGGACATCCAGATAAATTATGTGATACTATATCAGATGCAATATTAGATGGATATTTAGCACAAGATAAAAATGCAAGAGTAGCAGTTGAAACATTTGCATCAGGAAATGAAATAACAATAGCAGGACAAGTAACGGCAAATGGAGAATTAGATGTAGAAAAATTAGTTAGAGAAAAAATAAAAGAAATAGGATATGATAATGAAAAATTGGACATGGATTATAGAACATGTTTAATACATGTAAATATAACAAAACAAAGTCCAGATATAGCAATGGGGGTAGATATAGGAGGAGCTGGAGACCAAGGAATAATGTTTGGTTATGCATGCTCAGACACAGAAGAATTAATGCCATTTGCAATAAGTATGGCTCATAAATTATCAAAAAGACTTACAGAAGTAAGAAAAAATAAAGAAATTCCATATTTAAGACCAGATGGAAAAACTCAAGTGACAGTAGAATACGAAGATGATAAGCCAAAAAGAATAGAAACAATATTAATATCAACACAACATAATGCAGAAATATCACAAGAAGAATTAAAAAAAGACATAATAGAAAAAGTGATAAAAAAAGTAATTCCAGAAAATATGTTAGATGAAAATACCAAGATATATATAAATCCAACAGGAAGATTTGTAATTGGAGGACCATTAGGAGATACAGGACTTACAGGAAGAAAAATAATAGTAGATACATATGGTGGATATGCTCGCCATGGTGGAGGAGCTTTCTCAGGAAAAGACCCAAGTAAGGTAGATAGGTCAGCAGCATATATGCTTCGCCATATTGCAAAAAATTTAGTTGCAAATGGATATTGTGAAAAATGCGAAATTCAAATATCTTATGCAATAGGAATGAAAGAACCTTTATCAATTCATATAAATACATTTGGAACAGGAACAAAATCAGAAGAAGAGTTAGTAAAACTAGTAAAAGAAAAATTTGATTTAACACCAGCAGGTATTATAAATTATTTAGACCTAAAAAGACCAATATATGAAAAAACAACAAATTATGGTCATTTCGGTAAAAAAGAATTACCATGGGAAAAGATTATAAAAATGTAAAAAGCTCGTTTAAAACGGGCTTTTAAATTTCTATTATTTTTAAATTAAATTTATCTTCAAAAACTTTTTTCTTAGCAATATATTCTTTAGTTTTAAAACCTTTAACATCAATAACTTCAGTAGAGCCGTCTTTATTAAAAACAATAAAATCAGGCTTATATTTTAATCCGGGTGCTAAAATAAAAATTGGTTGCAAACAAAAACCGTTAATTTCTTTTGATTGTAATTTTATTTTTAATTCACAATAAAAATCAGCTTCTTTTTGACTATCAAAAGTATGACCATCAATAGAAACTTTATTTGCTCTATATTTACTTTTTCTTTTGTTTTTAGTATTAGTAAAATTTTTATAATCTTCTATACTCCAGTGTTCCATATCAGTTCTCCTATGTTTAAATTTATATAGGTATTATATAAAAAAATAGATAAATGTGCAAGTAAATGTTTGTGGATTTTTAGAAAACGTAGTATAATATTGATACTAAAATAAAGAAAAGAGGTAAATTATGCAAAAGAATTTTATATATGGAAATAGAGGATATAACTTAAGAGAACATAAAGGAAAAAGTCTACTTAAATGGGTAGATAATTATGTTTTAGTGGATATAGAAACAACCGGATTATCTCCAAGAACAGATGAAATAATAGAAATAGGAGCAATAAAGGTAAGAGAAAATAAAATTATAGATACTTATAACACATTAATAAAAATTGATAGAAATTTAAATCCATTTATAACAAGACTAACAGGAATAACAAATAAAATGTTGGAAACAGGAAAAGAAAGAGATAAAGCATTAGGAGAATTTGTAGATTTTACAGGAAATGAAATAATAATGGGACATAATGTTAATTTTGATATTAATTTTATTTATGATAAATGTTTATCTTATTTAGATTATTATTTAAGCAATGATTTTGTTGATACAATGAGAATTGCAAAACATGTACTTCCAAATATTGAAAACTATAAATTAGGAACATTAGCTAATTATTTTGGAGTAGATTATAGTAGTGCACATAGAGGTTTAAAAGATGTTGAAATAACATATGAAGTATATAATAAATTAAAAGATTATTCAAAAAATTAGGAGGAAATATGATACCTGAATTTTTAATAGAAATGTTAAAAAAACAATATGGAGAAGAATTAACTAAAAAAATAATTGAGGGTTATAATGAAGAAAGAAAAGTAACATTTAGAGTAAATACAATAAAAACTAATTCTAAAAAAGTAGAAAAAATATTGGAAGAAAATAATATAAGATATAAAAAAATATCTTGGTATGGGGAAGGATATATTATTGAAAATGTAAGAGAAGAGAAAATTGAAAATCTTGATATTTATAAAAATGGAGAAATATATCTTCAAAGTTTATCATCAATGCTTCCTCCAATTATATTAAATCCAAAAGAAAATACAGATATATTAGATATGACAGCAGCACCAGGAGGAAAGACTGCAGAAATTGCAGATTTAGTAGAAAATAAAGCAAGAATAACAGCAATTGAAATGAATAAGATAAGAGCTCAAAAACTTAAATATAATGTAGAAAAACAAGGGGCAAGTTGCGTATATATAATGGAACAAGATGCAAGAAAAATAGATGACTTTTTTGCATTTGATAGTATTTTACTAGATGCACCTTGTTCGGGAAGCGGAACTTTAAATATAAAAGATAAAAAATTAGAAAAAACATTTACAGAACAATTAATAAAAAAATCAATAAAATCACAAAATGAATTATTAAAAAAAGCAATTAAGGTATTAAAAAAAGGTAAGGAAATGGTATATTCTACATGTTCTATATTACAAGAAGAAAATGAAAATATTATAGAAAAAGCGTTGAAAACTAATAAAGTAGAAATAGTAAATATAGATTTTAAAGGAATAGAAGAATTACCAAAACTTCCAACAAAAATAAAAGGTGCATTATGTGTTGCTCCTACTAATGAATATGAAGGCTTTTTTGTAGCTAAATTAAAAAAATTATAAAATCTTGTAACAAAATTACATTTCTTAGACACTTATATGGTGAAGGGGGAAAATGTTATGCAGGATATTGAAGAAATTTATCAAGAATATGCAAAAACAGTTTATAAATATATATTCTGCTTAACAGGAAATAAGGATTTATCAGAAGAAATAGTCCAAGAAACATTTGAAGTTGCAATAAAAAATATTGATAAATTTAAAGGTGATTGTAAAATTTCAACATGGCTTTGCCAAATTGCTAAGTACATATGGTATAAGATATTAAAAAAAGAGAAGAAAAAAGAAAATATTCCTTTTGAAAGTATAGAGAATATAGTATTTTCGGATATGCTTTTAGAAGAAAAAGTATTAGAAAGACAAGAGAAAATAGAAATCTTTAAAAAGATTCAAAGTTTAGATGAACAAACTAGAACTGTTATGTATTTAAGAATATTAGGTAATTTGGAATATAATGAAATAGCTGAAATTATGAATAAAACACCTAGTTGGGCAAGAGTAGTATTTTTCCGAGGAAAACAAAAACTAAAGGAGGAAAATGATGAAAAAGGAATGTGAGATTGTACAAGATTTATTATTTGGTTATAAAGACGAAACATTACATATGGCTTCTAAAGAATTAGTCGAAAATCATTTAAAAACATGTGAAGAGTGTAAAAAAATATTTAATAATATGCAAAAAGATGAATTAGATAATAATAAGCAGGAAGGAGAAATTGATTATCTAAAAAAAGTAAAAAATAAAATAAGTAAGAAAAATAAATTAATTATAATAATAGGAATTATTCTTACAATTATTATATTATTAAATATAGGAATATTTATTTATTATTATAAAGAAGCGGGAAAAGTCGAAATATATTTAGATGATAATATAACACAAGAACAAATAGATAATATAAAGAATTCTATAAGTAATATTGATGAAAAAGCTAAAATAGAATATTATTCAAAAGAAGATTCACTAAATCAAATGAAAGAAAAGTTTAAGGATAATCAAAATCTACTTTCAGGATATGAAAGTGAGAACAATCCATTACCTGCATTTTTGGCTGTAGATACAACTGTAGAAAATGCAAGAAAGATAGAAACAGCCATTTCTTTACCAGGAGTAAAGAAAATACAGAACATATTAGATATTAACCCATATTTATTTATATTTTCAAAAGTCGTAATAAATAATTAAAAAACAAAAAGTTTATAAGTTTTACTTGAAAAAGTATATAAAATGTAGTAGAATACAATAGTAATACAATTTTAGTATTACTATTGTATTTTTTTTCTATAAAGCTATTGCTTTATCAAAATAGTTTAATTCTAAAGGATTCCAAAAAGAAAAAGTAACAAAATGAAAAAATAAGAAAGAAGGTGAAAAAAAGAGAAAAAATAAGGAAAGTAAATAAAAAGTTATATATTTACGCATAAAGAAAGATTGATTTAAAAAGAAAAGAAAATTATAATAAAAGGAGAATGATAATGGAAATATTTACAATAAAAGATTATTGGAAATACAGTAAAATGTTTCCAAAAAATAATACATTAGAAGAAGAAAAGAAAGAATATGAAGTAACAGAAGAAAATAAAAAAACACATCAATATCATGATAAAATCTTTAAAGAAGTGTTAGATAATAAAGGAGAATTTGTAAAATTTATAAAAAGATATGTAGGAAAAGAAATAAAAATAAAAGAAGAAGAAATAGAAAAATATAATAGAAAATTTATAAAAGGAAATTTTAAAGTAAGAGAATCAGATATAATATATAAAGTAAAAAATAAAGAGATATTTATAATAGTAGAACATCAAAGTAAAATAGATTATGAAATGCCAGAAAGGATGGCGGAATATTGTGTAGAACTAATAAGAAGTAGAAAACCAAAAAGTAGATTTGAAGAATCACCATTAATATGTCCAATAGTAATATATACAGGAAGAAAGAGATGGGATGCAGAAAGGACGATAAAACAAGAAAATGGAGAAGAATATGGAATAAAGGAATTAGAATATCCAACATATAATTTAGTAGATATAAATGATTATACAAAAGAGGAATTATTAGAAGAAAGAACAGGAATATCAAAAGCAATGTTATTTGAGAAAATAGAAACCAAGGAAGAAATAGAAGAAGAACTAAAAGAAATAATAAAAAGAGGAGCAAGTAAAGAAGAAAAGAAATATTTAGAATTAATATTAGAATATTCAAATGATATAGCAAAGAAATTAGGAGAAGATATGGTGTTAAGATAGATTTTGGACACGAAAGCGTAGAGATGATATAATTGTTTTGTACGCTAGAAAGGAGTGTTCAAG